>CALXRO010000064.1 GCA_944390875.1 uncultured Rickettsiales bacterium | reverse complement strand
TTTTAAATTTTAAATATTCCTTTTTAAAATTTTTATTGTAAAATTAAGTGGCTTTTATGTTTACGTTATTATCTGTAGTTAAATTTTAGATCAAATTTTTTAAAATTTATATGAGATATTTAGATATTATATTTTTTAACTTATAAAATGAAAACTAGCATGAAAAAAAAAATCTCAGATCAATCTAAAGCTGCCAAAAAAGAAGCAAATTCTCAAGATGTACAAAAATTAATCAAAGAACTAATAACTGAAGGAACAAAGAAAAAATATCTAACAGTTGATTATATAAGTAGCAAGATAGGTAGTGTAGTAAATAATCCTGAAAAATTATCAGAAATAATAAACATATTAGAGAGTAGCGATATCTCTGTAGTAAAAAACGAAGAAGAATTTGAAAATCTTACAAAAAATCAGTCAAATGATCTATCAAAAGACGATTTTATGTCAAAAAATACCGATGATCCGGTTAAATCTTACTTAAAATCAATTAGTAATATAGAACTACTTACAAAGGAAGAAGAAATAGCAATAGCTATAAGAATAGAAAATGGGAGATTAAATATTATAAAAAGGCTTTATAAATTGCCTTTTGTTTTGAAGTATATAATTGATTGGTATAATGGACTTTCAAGCGGTACAATGTTATTGAGAGATATTTTAAAAATAGATGAATCAAAGACAAGCGAGGTTTCTGATAATGACATAGATTTAAATATAAATCCTCTTGATCTTGTAAAAGATATTGAAAATTCAGAAAATGATGATGACTTGATAAGTTCAATATTTGACGATGATTCTGGTAATGATGAAGAAAAAAGCAGTAATGAAGATGATGACAGTGAAGAATTTGATGAAATGTTTGATGATGAGGGTGAAAGCAATACTTGTGTTGCAACAGTAGAAAGATCGCTTTTACCTAAGATATTAACAACATTAGAAAACTCAGTAGTTATTGCTCAAAAATTGTTAAACATTACCAAAATTGAAGGTGGATTATTAGACATAGATACACAAAATACTCAGAAACTTCTTAATGGTCTATATAAAAAAATGATTGATGTACCTTTAAATGATAACATAATAAATGGTATATTAAGCGAATTATATAAAGTAGAATCAAAAGTTTTATTTGTAAATAAAGCTATGTTTGAGTTGGTAAATGAATATGGAGTTAATAAAAAAGAATTTGTAGAACAATTCGGCAAAGGAATTTATGGAAATGAATTTATAGGTAAATTTAAAAATTTAAAAAATTGGGATAAAGCGATAATAGAAAACAAAAATCAAATAATGGAATTATCAAATAAAATAAATAAATTATCAAAAATAGTTGGTTTAGATATAATAAAATTTAATGAACTATTAAAAGAAATTAAAAAAGCAAAGAAAGAAGAAGATCAAGCAAAAAAAGAAATGACTTCAGCAAATCTTAGATTAGTAATTTCAATAGCAAAAAAATACACGAATAGAGGATTACAGTTTCTTGATTTAATTCAGGAAGGTAATATAGGCCTAATGAAAGCTGTTGATAAATTTGAGTATAAAAAAGGATTTAAATTTTCAACATATTCTACCTGGTGGATAAGGCAATCAATGACTAGAGCAATAGCTGATCAGTCAAAAACAATAAGAATACCAATACATATGGTTGAAACTATAAATAAAATATCAAAAACATCTAGACAACTAACTCAAGAATTGGGAAGGAATCCAACTGTTGAGGAAATAGCAAATAAACTCTTAATTCCTGCAGATAAAGTAAGGAAAGTTTTGGCAACTACAAAAGACCCAGTAAGTTTAGACTCGCCTATTGGTACTGATGATGGAGATAGTGTAGTTGGTAGTTTTATAGAAGATGCAAAAGCAGTTTCTCCTTTTAAAGCAACGTCATATAACAATCTTAAAGAAATTACAGCGTCTCTTCTTGCAAATCTGACTCCTAGAGAAGAAAGAGTTTTAAGAATGAGATTTGGTATAGGGATGGATTCAGATCATACTCTTGAAGAAGTTGGCAAACAATTTTCTGTTACAAGAGAAAGGATAAGACAGATAGAAGCTAAAGCTTTAAGAAAATTGCAGCATCCTAAAAGAATAGCTAAATTACAACAATTTAAAGAAGTAATGAATTAGTTTTATGTTTTGTATTATTTATTAAAAGTATTGTTACAAATTAATCATGTAATCTTCTTTATTTTTGTTTTTATTTTTATTATAGGCTTCAACATGTGTTTTTGGTTTATTTTCTTCATCATATTCTTTTAAGCATTTTACAAATTTTCTTCCTGCTTCTGTTGGACGTTGATGTTCTTCAGTTTTTGGGATTCTTGTAATTGTAAATCTACCTTTTGTTATAGTTTGTTCTTTGTTTTCTTCGCTATTTGGAATTTTTGTTATTTTAAATCTACTATCTTTTTTAATTTCTGATTTTGTCATTTCAGATTTATTTGTTGCTACAATATCATCTTCTTTATCCACAATCTTGTGACTTCTTATTATTTTAAACCTGCTTTTTTTATCCATAAACTACCTATATTTTTTTGATAAATAAATTATAGTAAATACTAATATCTAGCTAGTAGAGTCTAAATTTTATCACAAAAAAGTCAAGTTGCTTATTTGTTTGTTAGTAAATATAAAATTTTTTAAAATAATATATTATTTTTTGGATTTTATTTAATTAATGTTATATAATTACATAATAAACATTAAAAGAAACTAATGGTCGTATTATTTGAATTTTTTCTTCTCAACAAAGTTGAAATTTTTTTAACTTAATATACAATAATTTTGTTAAAACAAGATTTAAAAATGTTTAAAAGATTCTTAAACGGTTTTATTACAATTTTTCCATTTTATTATAAAAATAATAATGATATAAAACATTATCC
>CALXRO010000063.1 GCA_944390875.1 uncultured Rickettsiales bacterium | reverse complement strand
TCAACCAAAACCAAAATTTGCAAAAGAAGGTATTTGGCCTGAAAAAAATCTAATAAAAAAATTTCTTTATAAACATTTAAGACCTGTTGATTGGTTAAATAATTATTAAATTTTATTAAAACTTTATAATGGTTTCGATATATTGTGTTATTTTAATACAATTAAAACTATAGATATTTAGAAATAAACAATTAATATAATGTATATTATTATAATATGTTTATTATGTCAGTTAAATTAAAGTTTGTTGAACAAAATTATCAAAATGACTGCGTTGATCGTATAGTGAATAATACAACAAAATTAGTCAAAAAACAGACTCTAATAAACATAAAGATGGAAACAGGAACAGGCAAAACTTTTACATACATAAAAAGATTTTAAACTTCACAAGTCAAACAGTTATAAGAAATTTTTAATTGTTGTTCCAAGTATTGCTATAAGAGAGGGAATTAAAAATAATTTTGAAATTACGAAAGATTATTTAAAGCCGTTTATTCAAACGAAAAAGACAAAGAAATAGATTTTAATGTATATGAAAGTGGAAAAACAAGTATCATAAATAATTTATAAGAGATGATAAACTTTCTGCATTAATCATAACACCAAGTTTTTTTAATAAAGACTCTAACATATTAAATAAACCATTAGAAAGTGATTTATTTATAAATACTGAGTCATCAATATCTTATCTTGACGGTTTACAAAAACTTAATCCAATAGTAATATAAATTTGAAGGAGAAAAAACCAAAAAAAGTTTGGAAAATTTTAGAAACTATGTAATACATTTTGGTGCAACATTCCCTATAAAAGACAAAGATAAAGACTATTGTTATCTCCTCGACAGCATTAGTGCTTTTAAGCAGAATTTAGTAAAAAGAATTATTGTATATCAGCAGGACATTGTACGTAATGGGCAGAATCTAATATGAATAAAAAACAAAAGAGCCATTGTTGATAATTTTATAAACGGAAATAAAGGAAGATAAATCCTTAATATAGGGGATACTTACAATGGTAAAGTTATATAAAAAATAAACAAAAATAATATTTTAATAAGAAAATATTAGATCTATGATTAATTTAACAATAGAACTTCATTTTGATAAAGAACAAAAGTTATTTGAAAAAGGCATAAAAACACTAACATTATTTTTTATGAAAAACATAAATGAATACAGAAATAATGGTAAAATATACAAGATATTTCTAGAAGAATACGCAAAAGTTAAATCAACTAAAATATTGTCAGGTAAATATGCAGAATATTTAAAAAATTACAGCGAATGTCATAAAGGATATTTTAGTGGCGACAAAGGTAAAACACAAGAAGAAAAAGAAAAATTATCAATAGACGAAATACTAAAGGATAAAGAAAAATTATTAAGTTTTTAGTCTCCTATAAGATTTATATTCAGTGTTTGGGCTTTACAAGAAGGTTGGGATAATACAAATGTTTTTACAATATGTAAACTTTCAAATTTTGGTAGTGAAATATCAAAATTACAGCAAATAGGCAGAGGTTTAAGAATCTGCGTAAATCAGAATGGAGAAAGACTTACAATTGATAAATTTAATACACAGGAGGAATTTTGGGATGAAAGTAGTTGTTAGTAATTTTGAAGGCGACTTTATAAAATGTATACAAAATGATATTTTTCAAATAGTAATAGTCTAAAGAATGAATTTACAGAAGCCGAAATAAGAAAAGAAATCAATAAGATAACTAAAGATTCTAATAGAAGTAAAGAAATATTTTACATTCTCAAAGAGAAAAATATTATCAAATATATTGGTATAAATGAAAATGAGGAGGATTTATATGAAAAAACAAATGATTTTAATTTATATGAATTAGATAAAGAAATAATAGAGATTATAAATAAAATATTTGAAAACAATAAATTCATAAAAGAATGCGTAAAAACAAACATTAATTCAAAGCAAAAATTAAAAACAAATTTTATGATGAGTTTTGTGAAATTTGGAGAACTATTAAAAAAAATGTCATATATACAATTAATAATTTAGACAATGGTAAATACAATAGTCTAATTAAACATATAAGTGATAAAATAAAAAAAATAGATATTATTGAACAAAAAATAGAAACAACAAAATCAATAATAAATAACGAAGATTTGAGTATTACAAGAGAATTAAAAAATATCGAACTTTATAAGGAAAATATTTCACTAATTGATATAATATATGAATTATCTTCAAAAACAAATACACCAATAGGATTTATAAAAGATATTCTAAATGCAACAGATAAAGATATTATAAAGAAAAATGTAACACGATTTAAAAAAGAAATAATTGATACAATTAAAACAAGTTTAGTTTATGAGATTAAAACCATCATATCTTATCATCTTATAGATGGAGAGATTGAATTACCTAGAGAACTAAATGCAGGAAACTATGGTAAATATTAGGAAAACATACCACCAAACATGAATCTAGAAGAACAATGGTTATTTAAAAATGTAATTGAATATGACTCTGATTTTGAGAAAAATATTATCACAAATGATAAAAATCAAAAATAAATAAAGATTTTTGCAAAAATGCCAAAATTAGAAATTAACACTTCGATGGGAAAATACAGCTCAGATTTTTGTTATTTAATAAAAACAGAAAATGAAAAAAATTTATTATGCTTGTAGAAACAAAAGGCTATGAAGTACAAGGAAAAATATCAAATTATGAAAAGTTAAAAATAGATTTTGCAAAGTTATATTTTAATAAACTTAAAGAAAAATATAAAGATAGAATAAATATAACTTTCGAAACCAGAATAAAAAATGACGAATTATCAACCTTAATAAAAAGGATCATAAATGGACAATAGAAAAGATGAATGGACAAAAGCTGGTTTTAATATTTTTGAAACCAAAAAGAGAAATGAGATTTTAGAATTTCTTAAATCTAATGCTCCAAGTATTTTTGATGGTAATGAAATAGATATAAATGAATTAAAAAGAATACTTGATCTGCAGGTTTCGGAGAAAGAATATGGTTATGGATTAAATTTTTTAGGAAAACATAGTCTAGCTTTAAAAAATTATACTAAAGATATAACAAAGGACATAAATGTTGAATTTAATCAAAGTAAAAATTTTGACAGTACAGGTAATATGATTTTTAGAGGTGATAATTTAGAAGTATTAAAAATATTAAAAAATTATTACATGAATAAAATAAAAATGATTTATATTGATCCACTATATAATACAAAAAGTGATGAATTTGTCTATTTAGATAATTTTAAAAATGATGAAGAAAAAATAATTAATGAACCTAATATTAATAAAGAAGAAGAAAATAGGTTATTAGGTCGTTTAAAAACAAAAGGTGATCATAATGTCTGACTTTGTTTTTGTGCCCCAGACTAAAACTAGCTAGAGATTTATTAAGAAATGATGGAGTAATATTTATAAGTATAGATGATAATGAACAAGCAGATTTAAAGTTATTGTGTGATGTAGTTTGGGGAGGAGAATTTTATGAATCAATTTATAAGAATAACCAGAAAATCAAGTAATAATGGTTCATATTTTTCACATTGTATCGATTATTTATTATCATATGCTAGAAGTATAAATAATTTAGAAAAATTTAAAGTTAGTTTAAATGATAAGCAATTAAAAAGTTATAATAAAAGATAATATAGGAATATATAAGGAAATAGAATTATATCAAGCAGCTTTAAAGCATAGTGGTTCTAGGTATCCTATAAAACGCCAGATGGTGAGGTGATTATTACGCCAAATAATTTGCCTTGGAGATGGAACGAAAAAAATTTAGAGAATTTAAAAGAAAATAAAATTGTTTTTAAAAAAACAAATAATTCACCTTTAGTTAATTTTTAATACAAATTTGAAAAGCACTTGGAATATATATACAAAGCTTTCTTTAAAAGATAGATAAAATGAAGGTTTATTACCAAGGAATTTTTTTGATGAATTTCAAATACTTTTGGTACTAACGACTTAAAAAGATTACAAATAACTTTTGATTTTCCAAAGCCAGTGAATTTTTTAAAATTTTTATTAAAACTTACTAGTAGTTCTAACGACATCATCCTAGACTTTTTTGCTGGTTCAGGAACAAGAGTACAAGCGGTTATGGAATTAAATAAGGAAGATGGAGGTAATAGGAAGTTTATACTCGTGCAATTAGATGAAAAAATATCAAAAGATAAACTGGTTTATGATTTTATAATAGAAAACAATCTTATGAACAAGAGACAAGATAATAACAAAAAACCATATATAAGTGATATAACAATAGAAAGATGTAATAGAACAGAAGAGAAAATATTGAATGAATCAGATAATAAAAATGAAATTGATATAGATTATAAAGTATTTTCTTTAGTTGATAAGAATAGAATAATTGAATTTAATGATGGACAACTTGAAATGCAATTTTTAGAAAACAAAACAGCAATAGACACTGTGTGTAATATGATTTTTAAGGTAGGTATTGATGATCTATCTTTATCAAGTTTAATTGAAATAACTAAAGACTGTATATATAAGGTTAATAATAATTATTATATCACGAATTCATATAAAGTTGAAAAAGATAAGCTAAAAGTAGCAATTAATGATAATGCACAAATATTTATTGATGGTTGGACTGCAACAATAAATACAACTTTACAACAATATGGTAGGAGTAATGTTAAGATTGTGTTACAATTTTGTAAAAGGGAGGTATTTTAAAGAAGTGATAAAAATGGGCGATGGAGAATTAAATATAAAATCAATATATTTCTATGTAAAATGAGAGTGTATGTTATTTATTTTTGTCTTATATATATCTAGAAAACCATTCAAATGGCGCTGGCGGTATTATATTGTGTTTGATTTCATTCAATACTTGACCATTCTTTAAAATATTCCTTAGAAAATCTCTAGTCTGTTGTCCTGATGGTATTTCACATCCATAATCTAAAAAATCTATATTTTTTAAAAGCAAATTAATTGATGCTTCACAATAATAACCGCACCTACAATCAAGAGGTCTGGATAATTTCCAAACATATTGAATTTTACTGGTTTTATTATCATTAATACCAAAACAATGTGGACAGTAATTAATATCTTCATTTAATGGTTTATCATCTACCAAAATTCCATCACCGAATTTAAAATATGCATCCCTATTTAAGTTGTATGAAAAAACTCCATAACTTTTACATAGAAAATGTGCACTATCATATACATAGACAAATGGTTTATAATTTCCATTATTATCTTTATGGTCTAAATCAACTATCAAAGTTGTAAAATGTCCAAAAGCATTAGATAAACTCAATGGCTTAGTCCTTATACTAACACAATAAGGTATGGCAATAAATCTTGGAAAGTTTTTTAATGCACTTGCACGAACCAAATTTCTATTTGAATGAGCTATTCTGATTTCATTTCCAATTATTAAATCAATTCGATCATTATTTATTATATAAGGAAATCTTAAACTAGAAAGAAAACATTCATCTGAAAATTTCAAAATAATTGCTGTATAAACAGCTTGAGCCATTCTCCCAATTCCTGGTCTATACTGACGAGATATTTTTAAAATTTCTTCTTTTCTTAATTCATCATAGTCTTTATATGTGACTATTCCATTCATTATTTCTATAAAAGCCGAGTATTTACCATTTTCACCTTTGTAATTAGGCCAATGCCCTTGATCCCTTGGCCAACGTTGTAGAGAGCCATTATGTAGTATTCTATAAGGTGGCTCTCCAACATCAAAAACTATTAATTTTATATAGTCTTCTCTACCACTATGTGCCTCATAATCAATATAGACTTTATTATAATTTGTTTCTCTACTATCCATATAATACCCCTCATATTATGATTAGAATTATATCAATAGACAATTAATGTAGTTACCCTCATAAAAATTTGTTAGTCTCTTAGCATCTCTTAAAAGTCTTCTCTCATTAAAATTCCATTTGTTAGTTTTTCTAGTTATACTACATCTAAAACTTGGATCAAAAGGTTTTCCATCCTCAAGAATTTTACCATCAGTTTCGGGGTTATAAAAACCTATAGTATTTTCTAGTGTGTTTATGTAAACTATATTTTCATCTTTATCTTTATAAAAATAATAATATTTACCACCATCAATTAATTGATATTCCGAATATGGCCTTATTTCAAAAGGATCTTGTGGTAAAACTACACAGTCACTCATTTTATACCTCTAATATTATATTAATAATATATACTAAATATATAACTATATGTAAAATAGTCAAACAACCCTAAAACTATAACTTAAACCAATAGGTATTGGTATTATATTTTTTTCAAACAATTGTTTATGCCAATCTTCAAATTCAAAGTCAGATACTATTTCTATTTCATTAACTTCTTTTCTTATAACACAACATTTTCCTTTATAACCAAATATTGTTTGTATTATTTTTGTTAAACTATTTAATGTACCATCGTAGAAGGTAGACATAAATAATCCTTTCAAAAGAAGTTTATAGTTATCATTAGACATTACAACATTTTCTGGAGATTCAAATATTCCCATAAAAAATGGTGCTACATTAAATGGTTGTAAGTTTGAATTTTGAAAACCAAAATAATTACTAGATATTATAGCTATAGCTCTACTAAAATTTAGTAATGT
>CALXRO010000062.1 GCA_944390875.1 uncultured Rickettsiales bacterium | reverse complement strand
TCTTTAATTCTGTTTTTATGTGACGATTTTGGAATAACAATGATATTGTTTTGAGTTAAAAATCTAAGAATTATTTGTACTACAGTTTTTTTATAATTTTTAGCAATATTTATAAGTATTGGATTTTTAAATATATTTTCTTTATCTTCTCCAAATGATGACCAAGATATTATTTAAATATTATTTTTTATATACAATTTTCTATTTTCTTTATTCTGATGTAAAATATGTAATTCTTGTTGTATAACTTATGGTCTAATTTTACAATTGTTTATAATTTTTTCATAGTCTATATTATAAAAATTACTAAAACCTATAGCTCTTAATATTCCTTTTTCATAATAGTCTTCCATAATTTTATATATTTCTAGATCGTTACCCATAGGTCAATGTATCAAAAGTAAATCTATGTAGTCTGATTTTAGATTTTTAATAAATCTTCAATTGATTTTTTATATTTTTGCCAGATTGAATTTTTGTTATAATAAACAATTCTTCACGATTAACAGTACATTCTGTTATTGTATTTCCAATAAGATTTTCATTGCCATAGTACTGTGCAGTACCTATTAACCTGTAACCACAGTCTATGGCATCTAAAACAAATTTTTTAGTTTCATTATATGGTATGCCATAAGTACCTAATTCTACCATTGACATTTCAACATTGTTATTGAGTTTTATTGTTTCCATTAAATATGTTTTACATATTTGTGTGTTTTACATTATTTTTTTCTATCAAAAAAACAATTTTTTAAGAAATTTACCAATTATTGTAAAAATTTTACCGAAATAATGAAGACATTTGCCTGTTGCCTCAACTATATTATCTTCTTCCTCACAATCATCGCCAGCTTCGGCAATTCTAGAGCCCGCATTTGTGATAAAATTTCCACCTGTTTCAAGTATTTCACCAATACCTCTCTCTTCAACTAAAACACCTTCTGCTTCTGAAATATTGTCATTAGAACATACTTTGTCTTTTTCTATAATACAATCATTGTTTATGTCCGTATAATTGCAATTTTCTTCTTCTTTATTAAGAAGAGCAGCCTTATTTGTTATTGATGTACCATTTACTAAAATTGGTATACATACAAAACCTAGTGTTAACGCAATATTTTTTTTCATATAAACCTCCATTTTTTGAAATTAAAGAATAAAACTCTTTTTAAAGAATAGTAAACAAATATTAAAAAACAATAATTTTATAAAATAAGAAATATATAATTTAATTTATAACATTGTATTTTAAACTTGAAAATTCATCAAAAAACACATCATTACTTGTTTGTTCTATTGGTTCTAATTCATTTTTTATTCCATACAAAACACTATATAAAACACTATACAATGCTAGTCCAACATCACAGTTTGATGAAGGAACACGATATTCAATACGTCTATTTTTTAAAGTATCATTTATATAATCATGATGAGAATAAAAATATTTTGATGTAGGTATTCTTATACTACATGTTCTATTATTTATTCCCCAACAAATATACGAAGGCGAAGTAACTTTTCCAGATAAATGATGTAATTTATTAAAATCTATATCATATCTATCTAGACAATTTTCTGATTCAATGTATAAATCCAAAAATTCATTTGTCTTTTCTAATAAACCAGCTATTGAATTTAATAAAAACCTATTTTCAGACCCATCAGTATTCTTTATAAATAAGTTATTTCCATTAATATCGTTTAAACTTATATTTATTTGTAAAGAACTTCCTACATCATAATAAAATGGTTTTGCTTTAAAATTTACATCAAAACTCAAATTTAATAAAAATTCTTTAATTAAATTAAAATCATTAATTAATTTCCATAAATCTATATATGGTGAAAATTCAAGTTCAAACTGGTTCTCTGAATTTTCTTTTTTTATTTTATTAATATAAATATTATTTTTATCTGAAAAATCATAAACTTTTTTAAAAAAAATATCAATATTTGAAACTTTTGTAGCGTAAAATTCTGATTCTATTCCTATTTTTGGTATGATATTATAATCATTAAACTCTCTTAAAATTTTATTAAAACATTTTTCAAAATTATTAATTAAATAAAATTTTAAAGGCGATAAGCAATAAGAATAACAAGTATTTTTATTATCACTTAAGAAAACTAAATTATTTTGATCAAAACCATAATCATATAAGGAAGCATCCTTAATATTTGTTGTTTTTGAATGCTTCCTAAATAAAAAACTCTTTAAAAAGGATATTATATTTTTGATTCTATCCATTTTTTTATAACGGCCTTGGAAGCTGCCCCTTGTGTAATATCTAATATCTCTCCTTTTCTAAATAATATAAGTGTTGGTATGCTTCTTATGTTAAAACTACTTGCTATTTCTGAACATTCGTCAACATTGCATTTATATATATCAATTACATCACTCATATCATTACTTAATTCTTCAATTATAGGTATTAACATCCTACAAGGACCGCACCATTCAGCCCAAAAATCAACTAAAATTGGCTTATCGGAATTTATAATATTTTTAAAGTTATCGTTATTAGCAATTTGCATATTTTTTACTTTTCCTTTTTCTCTTCTTCTTCATCTTCCTCTTCCTCTTCTTCGTCTTCATCAAAGTCATCAAAATCATCATCGTCATCATCTTCACTTATTCCGATTTCTTCAAGAGGAATATTGTTTTCTTTTGCTGTTTTTATTATTTCTTCCTTCTCCTTTTTCAAGAGCTCTTTGCAGTGATTTCTGAGATTTTCGGCTTCCTTTACTTTTTCTTCAATCTCTTCCTGAGTAAACTTACTTGTATCGCCTTCAAGCTCATCAAGTATGCCTTCCAGTTTTGTAGCTGCTTCGTCAAAATTTAAATTTTCCATGGTGTTTATAAAAAATAATTAACCTAAATAAAATATTATAACATTTTCTATAAAAATAAAGATAATTATTAAAAATAATTTATAATTATTTTTTTAAAATAAATATGTTAGTCAATTTTATTTTGAAATATAAAAAAATACTAAAGATAAGAAATATATTTTATACAATAGTTACTAATTTAATGTTTGTTCCAATTGACTTGCTATAAAAATATATTATTCTTAGAGTAATTACTAATTAAAATAAGTTTTTATATGAAAATAAAAATAAATAACAATTTTTCATTAGGTATGAGTTTGCCAAGCTATGTTGAAAGTAAAATTGAAGAAGAAATTTCAAAGTACCTGGACAGTATAATAGAAGTAAATGTTTTTTTCTCTAAAGATGGTAGCAGATATAAAACCAACATAGTTGCAACAGATGGTAGTAAAAAGGGTATAACAATTAAATCAAGTGCTTTTTCTGAGGACATATATCATTCATTTGACTTATCTCTCATAAAAATGCTAAAACAACTAAGAAAATACAAATCAAAATTACTAAATTACAGGAAAGAAATAGCTTCATTAAAAGCCAAAAATAGTGAAATACCTTACATAATAGCTGACAGATGGATTCTTAGAGAGACTGAACCAATAGAAGAAGAGCAAGAAATAGAAGAAAAAGGTAAAGAACAAGGTGATGTATTTTACACCGAAAATAATAATATGTTAATAGATGACAATGCTTCATTATTTACAGTTATAGAAGAAAAAGAAACAGAAATTGAAGAATTAAACATAGAAGAAGCTCTTATGAAAATGGATCTTCTAAGTTTACCAGCATATATGTTCATAAATAAAGATAATGGACTTATAAATGTGATATATAAAAAATCTGATAATACAATATCTTGGATAAATCCAAAAATGGTATAATTAATTCATAGAATTTAATAGAATAATATCTATAATTTGCTTTTTATCCAAATTATAGATATTTGTGTCATTAATATATTTTCTTATATTTTCATATCTTTTTATTATACTTACAAGACTGCTTTTTTTAACGAAATTTTGAACATTATTTGTGTTTTCTCCAAAAATATTATCATCAGCTGTTATTTGAAATCTTATTATATTTTCAAATATTTTTTCAATTAAATTTGTAAATATCTCAAATGTATCGTTTGAACTAAAGTCATCAGCTATTTTTTGTATATCGTATATGTTATTGTCGCCACATATTACTTTAATTATATTATTATACTGCTCTAATGTCCTACACTCTATCATTTTAATCGCTGTGCTTATAGAATGATTCGAAATATTATATAATATTTCCACATCCCCATCAAATTCCATATTTTTATCTTCCAAAACACATTCTATAGCTTTACTCCAATCTTCAATTTTTAGATCTGATACAAAAGTTATATTACTTCTTGATAAAATTGTACTTATAACTTTATTTGTATTATGACATATCAAGAATATATATGTGTTTTTAGTTGGTTCTTCTATTGTTTTTAATAAAGCGTTTTGCCCATTTATATTTACATTATCTATAGAATCAATTATTAGAACTTTATTTTTTGATATTGAAGGTGTTAACTTAACTTCATCTATTACTTTTCTAACTTGTTTTATATTTATTTCAGACTTTTTTGAATTATTTTCTTTACCAGATTCATCTATAGTATTTATATCTAATATTATCAGATCCGTATGCCCACCACTATCTATTAATTTTCTTGTAGATTCTATATTATAACCACTAATATCTTTACTATTTTTTTCACTGAGTATTATAGAAGCTAACTCTAACACAAATTGCATTTTGCCAATACCTTTAGTGCCGGCAATAATATTGCAATGATGTAATTTATTATTAATAAAATTATCAATAAAATTTTGTTTTATATTATCAAAACCATACAATTTTTTCATAAATTATATTTTTGTATTTACATAATTATAATTGAAAAAATTTTCCTTTATATGGAACTTTAAAGCCAATCTGGTATTTTTTGAGAAAATTGTATTTTTTATTACAGCTCCTATATCATCCTCTTTATTTGGCAAAAAATATAATTTATTATTTTTTTTATTTGCTTTTTTTATTAAATTACTACTTAAATTTATATTATGACTAAAAACTAAGACACATTTATTTGACTCATAAACACCAATTAATGTGGAACTTTCTAGTTCTGTATTTTTTCCAGTTATGTTTTGTATTTGTCTTTCGAAACATTTTAAAAAATCTATTTTTCCATCATAAGTATCGCTTATTTTAATAAAATCACTTATCAAATCTGAATTTTTATTATCTTTTACTAAAATAATTTTATTATCTTTTGTTATTACGATGTTACTTATAATTATTGGTATTACAAAAAAATTACCTGATTTAATGTATTCTAAATACTGCTCAGCATTTGTAGCAAAATATGTTTTTATATCGCTATTTTCATAATTTATAAATATCTTGCCACCGTAAAAATCAAAGCTTCTAAGTCCTATAATTTGCTCATTTGAAACGATTTTATCCTTAGAAGTATAATCAAAGAAATTTTTTTCTATAAAATATTTTGCATCCGCAGTAAAAAACTTATGTTCATTACTAAACTCTGTATCTATATTATCAATATTTGCCGTATCCTCAAAAAGAATCAGTTCTTTTTTAATACCAGACAAAATCAAGTCCTTTATATTTTTTTTGCTTATCATTTTTTACCTTCTATATTTTTTAATTAATATCTTTATTCTTATCAGCATTTAACATGTGTTTTTTTGATTCATACATTTGTTCAAAATCTATAATATCAAGTAATAATGGTGGTAAATCTGCATCTCTTGAAATATCTGCCATTATTCTTCTTTCAAAAGGAAAAATCATCGTTGGGCAATCTATAAATAGATTCTCTTGTATTAATTCTTCACTAACGTTCTTTATTGTAAATATTCCAGCGTAAACAAGTTCCATGATAAATAAAGTTTCATCATCCTTTTTGGCTGTAACGTTTATCACATTTTCTACTTCGAATATTTCGTTTTGTAGTTTTGTTGCATTTATATCTATGGAAACATCTAATTTAGGCTGTATATTCTGATATGTATATATTTCTGGAGCTTTTGGATTCTCAAATGATAAATCTTTTATGTATTGTCTATTTAATATAATTTCTGCTCCTGTCCTTTT
>CALXRO010000061.1 GCA_944390875.1 uncultured Rickettsiales bacterium | reverse complement strand
TATGATATAGTTATTCTTGAAGATAAAATTAAAGATAAAAGTAAATTGTTATTATTAGAACAAGTGAAAGATTTTAAAAATGTATCATTAAGGTTTATAGATATAAATAAGTATTTTAAAAATAATGAAGACATTAAGTTTAAAGGTGAAACACGTCATCTTACAAGATCAACATACAGTAGACTTTTTATTCCAGATATTTTTAAACATTATAATAAAGTAATATATTTGGATGTGGATATTTTAATAAATGATAATCTTATAGAGCTATATAATACAGATTCAGAAAATTATCTGATAGTTGGTGTAAAGCACACAAATAGTTATAGTTTTAAATTAGAATATATTACTAAAACTAAGGGTGAAGGAATAGAAAAAAAAGTTTTAAATATTGATAATTATATTGAGGATAGCCATATAAATGCAGGTGTTATATTATATAATATAAAAAGTTGTAATGAATATGATTTTTTAAATAAATGTCTAGAATTTATAAAAAATCATGACAGTTTACCTTTTCAAGATCAGGATGTTCTTAATGGTGTGTGTTCAGGAAAAATAAAATGTATAAGCTTTGAATATAATTTTTGTTTTGAAGATATTGGAGATGCTTCTAATTTTAGCCAAGAATTAATTGATGAATTAAATAAAAAAATAAAAATATTTCATTTTTATGGACTTAAACCATGGATATCTGGAGGTTTTAATGGTTGGTCATACCAGAAATGGATTAAAACTTCTTTCAAAAGCCCATTTTTCAAAGGAAAAATACAACGATTATTTAAAGCAAAAATAGACCTTATTAGATATGAAATATGTAACAAAATGTATATATCTAAAAGAAGAACAAATAAATATAAAAGTAAAATTGAAAATGCAAAAAATTTAATAACATTTATTAAGAATATAGAATAATATAGTTCTTGGCATGACAAAATCTTTTGTTGATACTGAATCACTAGTGTTAAATTAATTTGGAATAACTGGTGATAAAAAAGTACCTAGACATACACAAGGTACAATAAAGAAATCACTTCCTTCATCATAACCAAATGAACCTACATTATTTATTTCTTGTTTTTGTTTATTCCATTCTTGTATTGATATTGTTATATGGTTATACATGGATTTTATCTAAGTATCTCTCTTAAAACCTTAACTTTCTTAATATATTTATTTTGTTTTTTACCTCTATTTATTTTTATACAGACTTTATATCTAAGAAATTTAAATTGTAGAAGTAAAAATATAAATCTATTATAAAATGGGGTTTTAAAAAAATATTTATACCATTCTATATAGGAATTATAAAAAAAATCTTTAAACCAACAACTACTACCAGCAAAATGTACTACTCTTATATCATTCAAAATATATTTAGGTGCATGTTTTATTATATCAACATCATCAAGACATTCAGCAAAGAAATTATATCTAACATCAATATATTCTATTTTACCTTTACAAGTTATATTTATAGCTCCTTGATCTGCTTCTTTAGAGAATTGAATATTATTCAGACAATTTTTAGTAAAATCATTTTTCAAACATTCTTTAATATTGTATAAAATAACACCAGCATTTATTTCATCACATTTAGTAGTGTTATTTTCTACTCTCCAATTAAATACTTCTGCCCCAACAACAGCTCCTATATAATTATTGTTTAATTCTAGTTTAGATAAATCACTTAAATCTCCTTTTACTAATATATCACAATCTAAATATAATACCTTATCATAATTCTTAAATATTTCTGGTATAAATAATCTGTTATAGGTAGCTATAGTGCATTTTCCTAATGTAACAAAATTAATATCCTTATTCTCATCATAAAATCTTTGTACATCAACAAATCTTAATGAAACATTTTTATAACTATATATTTCTTTATAAAGTAATTTTTTATTTCTATTAGATATATTATTTTCTAATACTACAATATCATAATTATATTGATTAGAACAATTTTTAATTAATGATAACATTGCAACAGATAAATATCCGACATAATTATTATCAGATGCAAATGCTGCTGTAAAGTTATTTTCTTTGAAAGCTGGGTACAAAGTTATTTCTTTTTCTTTTTTTTGTATCATGTTTTTTTATTCAATTAATAAAATAAATATTCAATACTAAATATAGTATAGTGAGTTTGTTTGATTAATGCAATATGCCTCCTTTATATATAGTAATAATTATTCTTCAGAAACAATCACATAAAGATTCTGAAATATAGTTCTAGGCATAACACGATCTCCTGTATTAATTCCAGTAGATCTTGAGGCATCAAAATTAATTTTTATTCCTTTTGTATCAGGCATTCTACCACCATCAGCACCAGGCGTTCTGTAAGATATATCCTGGCTAAATAATGCACCACTATCTTTAAAAGCCGGTGGTTCTCTTAATATATAAGAAAAAGTTGTACTACCCCTTATATTCACAATCTGATCCTTAACATAATCTCCTTGTTTAGGAGTCATTTGTTCTGTACCTACAGTTATATTTCCAACTGGATTAGATATAAATGTTCCAGCAGGTACATAAGG
>CALXRO010000060.1 GCA_944390875.1 uncultured Rickettsiales bacterium | reverse complement strand
TTTTCCATTTGATAAAACAACAGTTATATCATGTTTTATTGGATGAATGTCTTTCTTTGCCATAATGTTATATAAAAAAATAATGAAAATATGTTTATATTATATATTTATTTTTGGGAAAAGCAATGGTCTGTAACTATAGAATATCAAAATTATGATATTATTATATAATATTAGATTATTAAATAATCTTAATTATTAATTAAACATTGTTTTTCAAAAATATATCAATAACATAAAACTATAATTTTATTTTATTGCGTATTGTGAAAAGAAATATTATTTTTTTTATATTATTAACAATTGTATCTTGTAGTAAAAGAAATGAAAAAACAATGTATAGAATAGTTGGCAAAGATGGTAATGTTATCTATATAGATACAAGAAATCAAAGCGAGAACTTTGATAAAACAAGAAAAAGTTTCAAAAATCAAAAAGAAGATTTTGCAAATAATAGTTTGAAAGCAGAAAAAATAAAAAATAAAACTCCAAAAGAACAGATAAAAGAACAAAAAATTCCAAAAATAAGTAGCGCATACACATTAGAAAGTGTAATGGATAAAAATATCAAATATAATATGAATAATAATGATTCATTCGAGGATATTACAAAAAATAGTGATATAAAACGAAAAAGTATCAATGATTTTGACAATATACCGCAATCATATTTTAAAGATAGTGAACAAAATTTTAAAACGGTTAATAGTACAAATAAAGAGAATAAAAAAATTCATATAACAAAAATCAAAAGCAACAATGAAACTACATCAGACCAAAATTCAAAAACAAGTTATCGTGTACAACTTGGACTTTTTTCAAATAAAGAAAAAGCTATAAAAGTAAGAGAAAAATTTAAAAATTATAATGTTGGTATTGTTGAAGTTAAGAATAGTAAAAACGGCAAACTTTTTTATAAAGTCATAACTAGACCAATTACTAAAACTGAAGCTAAAAAAATATCAAAAGAAATAAAGAATGAAGGTTATAAGGATGTTTTTATTTTTAAAGAGTAATTTGATTTTATTTATTCTTATTTTATTGACATCATGTTCAAAAAATAGCAATCCTGTTAAAAAAAATAATGAAATTTTTCTAAGTAAATATTCTGTAAAAATCGATAGAGCAAAGAAAAAACACTTAAAAAAAGCAAACAAAAGTGGTATAAAATACGATAAAAAAACCAATGAAGATTTAGTTGACTCAAGTTATTATAGAAATAGAAATGGTAGAAAACAAATAGAAGATGATATTTTAAATAATGAAATAAGATTAGACGAAAATAATAAAGAACCAATATATATTGGAGACGATTTAAGTATTTATTATAGAAATAGAACTCTTAAAGATAGTTATGAAAATTTAGGATATGAATTATACGATAATGATGAAAAATTAAGATACCTTGCAGAAAACAAAATTGATTATTCAGAAGTAAAGACTGATTTTAATAGTATAGAGCCTACTAATGAAAAACTTTATGGAGAATTAAAATTAAGACGTGATTTTTATTCTATAGTAGGAGCAGATGTATTACTAAAGAATTATGATTATTTGTATGTTATGGATACTGTTAAAAAAGAAATAGAATTAAAAAATATGTTAGATAAGGAAGATGAGAATATAAAAGAAAAAAAGAAAGAAAGTAATACAAAAAAAGTATTTGATTCTTTAAAAGAAAAATTTTTAAATTTATTGAACGGGGATTAATTTTTTGACATATTTTACAGCTGTATTTAAGCCAAAATTATTTATTGAATGTTCTAAATTCAAACAAGGACATATTTCAACATCAACACTGAACTGTTCTAATAGATCTTTGCTATATATTAAAAGATTATATGGAACTATAGGATCGTTAACACCATGAACAAGTAATACATTTTGCTTGGTTCTTAAGTCTTTCTTTAACGTTTCTTTAGTATCGGGCTGAAAACCAGAAAAAGATATAACACCTCCTATCTTTTTATCTAATCTTATTGAAGTTGCAAGTGACACCATAGCTCCTTGAGAAAAACCTAATAAAAATATATTTTTATAATCTATTTTTAATCTTTTACTTTGAAAATTTATAAAATCATGGATATGATTTATATCATTTTTAATCATTTCTAAGACATTTTCTGCCGTAAAATTAAGATTTTTTAATGGAAACCATTGATAACCAAAACCTGAATCACAAATTTCTGGTGCATCAACTGAAATAAAACAAATATCATTAGAAATTAAAGCAAAATCATCACTTAATGGCATTAAATCATTTTTATCACATCCATAGCCATGTAGTAATATCATTAAATACTTATTTTTGCCACTTTTTGATTGTTTTTCAATAAAATTTAACATTACAATTATATAGTAATTTAGTATAATAAGATAAGTTATATAAGACAATTCTAATTTAATAATATTTTTATTCAATTAAGTATTACTATTCTGCTTATTTAAATCTCAAGAAAAAATATTATTATAAAAATAATAATATTCAGCTTAAACTTTATCTAAAGCATTAGTACCAATTTCTAATTGAAGTTCTGACGCTATCTCTTCATTAGCTTTTCTAATACCTCTTTCATTTAGTAAATCTTTCATTTTTTTTGCTTCTCCAGTTAAAATCCTTAGAGAATTATATGTACCAAGTTTAGCATTTTGTTTTATAAGCCAACCATTCTTTTTCAACCATTCTCTTGTTAATTCTTTTAATTTTTCTCTCATGTCTGAATTAACAATTTGTCTTATCATTCTTGGTCTATTATTTTTTGAAGTAAGTTCTTTATTTTCTGGTTTAAATCCTAATCTTTCAACTTCAAGATTTTCTGCTAATTTTTGTAATCTTTTCATTTGTAAAATTTCAAAATCATTAATTTGTGTGCTTTCTTTTATATATCTATCATCAAATAATATTGGTTTTATTTCTTTATTTCTAATTCTATCAATAATATCAGGATTTTCTGCTGCTGTTAAAGTTGAACAAGATGCATTATACCAGCATGAACCAAGCTCTTGTTGATTATGATTATAAAATTTACAATTATTTGTAAGATTACCAAGAATATTTTTTCCTTCTCCAGGATCTCCTGCAAATCTCGAAGTATCATAACCATATAAAAAATCAATATTATCTGGTGTTTCACCTTTTTCAATAGTTTCTCTTATTTTCTTAAGGTCAATTGTTATATTAACTGCATGATCTTTTGTAGTTGTTATTGCATTTGTTGTTATATAATTAACTTCTTGTAAGTTATCATCAAATATAGATACTAAATTACTATCTTCTGATGGATTTGAAATAGTTAAACCATAAGATTTTAATAATTCTTTAGCATCTTTATAAA
>CALXRO010000059.1 GCA_944390875.1 uncultured Rickettsiales bacterium | reverse complement strand
TTTTAGTAATCTATTTATATGCTTTAGATGTGTTGTACTTTAATTCTTTAAAAACAAAATGCTATTAGTCCAGCTTTATTTGTGCTATTTATTACTAATTTAGTATATTTATGATATTTACTTTTCCAAAAAACATTATATATTCTTATCACATAAGATAAAATGCGATTTACTAATGGAACGATACAATTTTAAACAAACAGAAAAAAAATGGCAAAAATACTGGGATGAAAATAATAGTTTTAAATTCACAGATAATGACAATAAACAAAAATACTACGTACTTTCTATGTTTCCATATCCTTCTGGGGAATTACATGTAGGCCATTTAAGAAATTTTGTAATTGGTGATATAACAGCCAGATTTAAAAGAATGCAAGGTTTTAATGTGTTACATCCAATGGGCGCTGATGCGTTTGGGTTACCTGCTGAAAATGCAGCTATAAATAAAAAAATAAATCCTGAAGAATGGACAAAAAATAACATTGAAAAATTTGTAAATTGCATGAAAATACTTGGTCTTTCATTTGATTTTTCAAAATTCTTTGCAACATGTTCTCCGGATTACTATGGCAAGCAACAAGAAATATTTATAAAGTTATTTGAAAATGGTTTAGCATATCAAAAGGATAGTTTTGTTAACTGGGATCCTGTAGATCAGACAGTTCTAGCAAATGAACAAGTTGTTGACGGCAAAGGTTGGAGAAGTGGTGCAACAGTTGAGAAAAAGAAATTAAAACAATGGTTTTTTAAAATAACAGACTATGCTGAAGAATTATTAGCGGATATTGATGCAAAACTTCAAGATTGGCCCGATAAAGTCAGACTAATGCAAAAAAATTGGATAGGAAAAAGCGAAGGTGTTTTAATTGACTTTAAAATAAATAACTCAGATAAAAAGATAACTATATATACAACCAGACCTGACACTTTGTTCGGTGCAAGTTTTGTTGCGATTTCTCCAAATCACCCTTTAGTTGAAGAACTTAAAAAGACTAATAAAAATATATCAGATTTTATTGTTGAATGTAACAAAACTAGTATTGACGAGGAAACCCTAGAAACAATGACAAAAAAAGGCATAGATACTGGGTTAAAAGTTATACATCCATTCAACAATAGTGTTTTATTGCCAATTTATGTGGCAAATTTTGTTCTTATAGATTATGGAACTGGAGCTATTTTTGGTTGTCCTGCTCATGATAAAAGAGATTATGATTTTGCAAAAAAGTATAATCTTCCAATAAAAAAAGTTATAGAATGCGAAACTATTCCTTATGAAGATGAAGGTGTTGTTATAAATTCAGAATTTTTAAATGGTTTAAATAATAAAGAAGCTAAAAAAGTAGTTATAGAAAAGATAGAGAGTTTAGGTATAGGTAAAAAAAAGATTAATTACAGATTAAGAGATTGGGGCTTTTCAAGGCAGAGATATTGGGGATGTCCTATACCTATTGTATATTGTGAAAAATGTGGTGTTATATCTTTAAAAATTGAAGATTTACCATTAGAATTACCAAAAGACATAGAATTTACTGGCAGAGGAAATCCTCTTGATAATCATCCTACTTGGAAACATACAAAATGTCCTAAATGTGGAGGTAATGCAACAAGAGAAACAGATACAATGGATACTTTTGTTGATTCTTCTTGGTATTTTTTAAGATACCCAGATTTAACTGAAGATAGACCATTTAATTCAGAATTATGTGAAAAATTGTTGCCTATTGAGCAATATATAGGCGGTATAGAACATGCAACAATGCATCTTATATATTGTAGGTTTTTTACTAAAGCATTACGTGATTGTGGATACTTTGATTTAGATGAACCTGTAAAAAAATTATTTAATCAAGGTATGGTGTGTCACAAGGCATATAGAGGTATAGAAACTAAAAATTGGTGTTATCCATGGAACATTGAAGAAAAAAATGGTAAATTTTACAATAGTGAGACAAAAGAAGAGCTTGTTTTTGAAGGTATAATAAAAATGAGTAAATCTAAGTCAAATGTTGTTGATATAACTGAAATAATTAATGCTTATGGAGCAGATGCTGCAAGAGTTTTTGTTATGTCAGATAACCCTGCAGATAAAGATTTTGAATGGACAGAAGAAGGTATTGATAGTTGCTGGAAATATATAAATCGTTTTTTTAATTTAGCTACACACTTTAAAGAAAAATTTAGTGTTGATAAAATTAATTATAATAACGAAATAATTAAAAATACACATAAAACTATAAAATTTGTTACAAACAGTTTAGAAAATTTAGAATTTAACAAAGCTATAGCAAAAATAAGAGAGTTCACTAATTTTCTTGAAAAAGTTGAATTAAAAAATGATGAAGAAAAGGAATCTTATTATTTTGCATTAGTATCTGTTGTCAAATTATTTATGCCTTTTGCTCCTCATCTATGTAGTGAACTAGCTGAAAAATTAAATATAGATAACGAAACTTGGCCAATATATAATGATGAATACACGATTGATGATAATGTAGTTATAGCACTACAAGTTAATGGTAAACTTAGGGGGACAATAAATGTTTCTAAGGATTTATCAGATTCTGAACTTGAGCAATTAGCTAAGGCTGAACCCAATATTGAAAAATATATTAAGAATAAAGATATAAATAGAATTGTAATTGTCCCAAATAAATTGGTTAATTTTGTTGTCTAATCTTTTATTTTATTATATATTTTGTATATTTTATATAAATATAATTGTAATATATTGACATACAATTTTTTATATATTATACTAGATTATAATTATTAATTATAATAGGAGTTAATTATGACTA
>CALXRO010000058.1 GCA_944390875.1 uncultured Rickettsiales bacterium | reverse complement strand
ATTTTTGATTTTATGTTATCAAAAAAACCTGGTTTTATATTTGCAACAGATATTGAAAAATACAATAATGATCGTGGTTTCTATTATCCACTTGAAGAAACACCATTTCCAATAGCTAGAAATACTGATGAACTGATAAAAAACATAGAAAATTTTGATATAGAAAAATATAAAAAAGAAGTTGAAGATTTTATAAAATCTAAAGGTTGTATGGAAGATGGACATGCATCAGAAAGAGTGGTTAATTTAATAGAAAATATCGTAAATGGAACTAATAAAAATTAAGAATATAACTAATATTCCTCCACTGCCCCATCCTTCATAAACTCTTCGGAAAACTCTTTGAAGGTTTTATTCTCAATATGCCTTCTTATACCTCGCATAAGATCTTGATAATACATGATGTTATGTTCTGTAAGAAGCATTGCGCCCAATATTTCATTAGCCTTAAACAAATGATGTATATAAGCTCTTGTGTGTTGTTGACAAGCTGTACATCTACATTTATTATCTAAAGGCTCTTTATCATATATATATTTTGAATTTCTAATATTTAATGTGCCACCTCTAACAAAAGCTTGACCATTCCTACCACTTCTTGCTGGGAGAACACAGTCAAACTGATCAATACCTCTAAGAACAGAACCAACTATATCTATAGGCTTTCCAACACCCATAAGATATCTTGGTTTATTTTCTGGCATCCATGTTGTTAAATAATCCAAAACACTAAACATCAACTCCCAACCATTGTTTATTGAAAGGTCCCCACCTATTGCATATCCATCAAAACCTATATCTTTTAACCCATTTATTGATTTTTCCCTTAATTCTTTATTTGCACCTCCTTGAACTATACCATATATTGCATATCCTGGTCTCTGAATAAAAGCATCTTTGCTTCTTTTAGCCCATCTTAAAGATCTTTCCATTGCCTTCTTTGTGTATTTATAATCAGCCGGCTGTCTAACACATTCATCTAAAGCCATGGTTATTGTAGTATCAAGCATATACTGTATTTCCATTGAAAATTCAGGGGTTAGATTATATTTCTTACCACTTAAGTGACACGAGAAATGAACTCCATCTTCTTTTATCTTGTTAAGTTTATTTAGGGACATGGCTTGAAATCCACCACAATCTGTAAGTATTGGTTCTGGCCAGTTCATAAAATTGTGTAATCCACCCATATCATTAATTATTTTGTATCTATCTTGTAGCATTAAATGATAAGTGTTGGAAAGTATTATTTCTGATCCGCATTTTCTTAGTTGATCAAAACACATGGCTTTCATTGCCGCTATTGTTGCAACAGGCATAAAAGCTGGTGTGTTTATGTCTCCGTGTGCTGTATGTATTATCCCGCGTCTTGCCAAACCATTTTTTTCAAAGTCAATAAAGTCCTTTTTTATTTCTAAATTAAAGTTCATTTTGTTTTTTTTACAAATATATTTTATTATTATTTTTACTTAAAAGTTGTCAATAATAATTAATTAATTTCAAAAACTCTGTAATTTTTCTTAATTTTTATGTTAATATTTTTAACAAAGTACTTTGGTAATATATCCATAGCTAACTCCGGCCATTCAATTATACTAATGTTATCAAAAGCTGAATCAAAATCAAATTCAAGAAGTTCACTTTTACTCTTTATCCTATAAAGATCAAAATGATAAATATCAAAATCACCAACATTGTAAATTTTCAGTATGTTGAAAGTGGGACTAGTAACATTTATTTTATTTAAACAATTCCTTTTCAAAAAAAAATTAACAAAAGCATTTGTAAAAAATGTCTTTCCAGAACCTAAATCGCCACTGAGCGTTATTATATCATGTTTACTTGACTCTTTAGCTATTGTCTCTGCAATTTTTACGCTGTCGCTTTCATTAAATGATTTATATATCATTATGTTAATATATTTGTTAAAAAACGTGTTAATATATATGTTAACAAAAACTTATTAACATTATATTGTAGAAATTAACAAACTATAAATAAGTTATCAACATGTTAATAAAAATTAAAAATTATTAACAATATGTTAATAAATTAAAATTAATTGTCATTTTTAACAAATATAATGATTATTGTATGTTAAAAAAATTGATAAAAAAAAATAATTCGTTAAATTAACATATTATATAAAAAACAAAAATAAAAGTGTTTAATATATTTTATACTGATAAAGTTGATACAACTATGAATGAGATAAAAAAGTATCCAGTGGGAAGTCTTATTATAGCTAATGAGCAAACAAAAGGTAGAGGTAAAGATAACAGGAAATGGGAATCATTAAAATCTAATAATTTGTATTTTTCATTTTCTTTAGATACTTTTGATAAAAATATTAATTATTCAAATTATGTGTTTTTAACATCTCTTTCAGTTTTAAAAGTAATTGGAAAACTTATAAACAATGAAGAAATATTAAAATGTAAATGGCCAAACGATATTTTAGTAAATAATAAGAAGTTTTGTGGTATGTTATTAGAGAAAGATATTCAGAAAGGCATTTTAGTTGTTGGAATAGGTATTAATGTTGACAGTCATCCAAGTATTAATGGTAAAGTTCTGTTTGAACCTACAGATTTATTAAACGAGGGTTTTAAAATTGATAAGTTCGAATTTATTAATGATTTTAACGTATATTTTGAAAAGCAAAATAAAAATTTCATAGAAAATGGTTTTGATAATATAAGAAAAGAATGGCTGCTTCATGCTTATAACTTGGGTAAAAAAATAACTGTAAAACTTAAAAACAAGGAGTATAGTGGTATTTTTGAAGATATAGATAATGATGGTACATTAATAATAAGAACAAAAAACGGTAAAAAAAGAATATTCTCAGGAGACATCTTCTAAAACATAATATTGATTATTTTTAATAATAGTTATATAATATTAAAAACAACAAATATAAATATATGAATAAAAAAATAATAACATTTTTGTTTTATGCACTCTTTTTAAATTTATTGGCAGTTAAAAGTACATTTTCTGAGCAGAAGGTCAGTATTGCAATTGTTAATATAGATAAAATTTTTAAAGATGTTAATTATATGAAAAAAGAGCGAGAGAAATTTGAAAACGATAAAAAAGATTTTGAGAACTATATTAGACAAAAAGAAATTTCTCTGCATGAAGAACAAGAAGACATAGAATCTAAGGCATCTATACTATCTAAAGAAAAAATGCAACAAAAAAGAGAAGAATTTCAAAAAAAAGTTATGGAATTGCAAAAAGAAATAGCTGATAAGAATTCAAAATTACAAGAAAGAGCTTCTGAATTACAAGAAAAACTTATAAATGAAATAAATAATATTCTTAAGTCTGAGAAATATAAAGAATATGCTATAATACTGAATAGTATGGCTGTAATGCAAAATAATGGTGCGACTGATATAACACAAAATGTTATCAAAGACTTAAATAAAAAGAAATAATTTTAACAAAAATAAACAGAATGGAAGAATGGCCGAGTGGTCTAAGGCGCACGCCTGGAAAGTGTGTATACCAAAAGGTATCAGGGGTTCGAATCCCCTTTCTTCCGCCAGTAAAAATTAATAACTATTTTGACTACTTTAATTATTGTTTATGTAGTTAATAATAATTTTAATAAAAAAGAGAAGTATTATTGAATTTTAATTAAGTAGGATTATATTTATAAGTATCAGCTCCTAGTTAGAGAGTATTTACTAATTTTAATAATGATTTTTATATGTCGACAAAAATAAGATTAGCCAGATTAGGCAGAAGAAACTTACCATTTTATCATATAGTTATTGCTGATTCAAGGTCTCCAAGAGACGGTAAATTTATAGAAAATATAGGTTATTATGATCCAATACAAAGTAATGATTCAAATAAACGTTTAGTTGTAAAGAACGATAGAGCTGAATATTGGTTAAGTGTTGGTGCAGAACCAACTGAAAGAGTAGCTATATTACTATGTAATGTAGGTATAGAAAAAGCGGCTAAGTACAAACCAAAACAATTATCTAAAAAATTACCAAGAAATAAAAAGAAATAATTAACATAAGAAGTTTAAGTATACTAAAAAGTTTAATTTTTATTGATTTTTATAAAGAATAATATATATTTTTAAAAAATTGATTTGAGTTTTTATGTTAGATTTTTCAGGACAAAAAGTATTAATAACAGGTGCAAGTGGTGGTATAGGAAAAGCAATAGCTACATTGTTTGCTAAGCAAAGTGCAACTGTCGGTTTGTGTGGAAGGAATAAAGATAAATTAGAGAAAATCTCTGCTGAATTGAATAGTATTGCTAAATCCAGTATTTTTGAATGTGATTTGAACAATATTACTCAGGTTGAAAATTTGTTTGATAAAGCTGATGAAGAAATGAATGGCATTGATATACTTATATGTAATGCTGGAGTCACAAAAGATTCACTTGCTATGAGAATGTCTTTAGATGATTTTGAAGATGTAATAAAAATAAATCTTGAAGCTACTTTTCTATTAAATAGAAATGCTATAAAAAAAATGATCAAGCGAAAATATGGTAGAATAGTAAATATAAGCTCAGTAGTTGGTGTTATGGGAAATCCTGGACAGGCTAATTATGTGGCATCAAAGGCTGGTATTATTGGTATGTCAAAATCATTAGCACAAGAAGTAGCAAGTAGAAATATAACAGTTAACTGTATTGCTCCAGGCTTTATAGAAACACCTATGACAGATATTTTAAATGAAGAACAAAAAAATAGAATATTATCAGGAATCCCTATGGGAAAAATGGGTTCACCAGAAGATATAGCTAATGCTGTTGTTTTTATTTCAAG
>CALXRO010000057.1 GCA_944390875.1 uncultured Rickettsiales bacterium | reverse complement strand
GGTATAAAATCCCATTACATAACATGCATATAAATCTATTATAGTATAATCCTTGCGAAAACCACAAAATTTATGTTGTAAAATGACGCTTTTACTTTTCAACTCTTGTGGTTTTGATATTAATATTTCTTTATTTTCATTATTATCAAAACAATTTTTAATTATGTAACTATTAATAGAATCTGTATAAATCAATTCTTTTGTTATAGGCATATATATGGCGCTTATGTATGGTTCTTTGTTTTTGTATAAAGCTACAGCAATAGTCCAAAGAGGAAAACCATGATAGTACATTGTTGTACCATCTATAGGATCTATGGTCCAAATATATTCTATATTATTATCAAATAATTCATCGATATTATTAGGTAAATTTTCCTCATCTAATATTTTGTGTGTGCCTGTATCTAAGTATTTTTGTATTTTTTTTCTAAAAAGTTTACTTATATCTGTGTCAGCATTAGTTACAATACTCATGTCAGATTTTAAACTTAAATTTAAGTCATTCATGTATTTTAGAGCTATAATTCCAGCTTCTTTTAAAAAATTGATTATATCATCTATAAAATTATTGTTGTTCATATTTTATTTTTAACCTAAGCAAAATATTTTCCAAATCATCAAACTTATCCTTAAAAGAATAATTAGAAAAATTTTTTTTAATTACTATCTCATAGTCTGAGTGATTTATAAATAAATTACAAGATTTTTTTGCTATATTTCTTATAATTTCTCTTATTTGTCTTTTTGCTTTGTTTCTCATAACTGCTAGTTTATTTGTCTTTTTTGTAATAGTTATTCCAAATCTAAAAAAGTCCTCTTTATCAGTAATATATTTTTTTTCTGTTTCTTTAAGTAAAACTATTAATGTTTTTCCATGATAAATTATCTTTGGTTGTTTTTGTATATTAATAAAATCCCCTCTCTTCTTTATTGTTTTTATCTTCATTTTGGTTTTGTAATATATCAATATTATTAAAATAAATTTAATCTACTATTAGACAATTACTTAAACTATATTTCATTATAAAATAACCCAACATAATATACTTTCATCCTATAATATAGAAAGATAAATAGAGTATAATTTAGTTGGGTAAATTTTTTTATTGTGTAGACTTAACTACAATATCAAAAAATTCTGTTCCATTAAGACTTGCTCCACCAACAAGAAGACCATCAACCGAGCTACATCTTGCTATTTCAGCACAATTAGCTGATCTAACTGAGCCGCCATAGAGGACAGTTATTTCATCTTCTTGTAAATCACTTTTCTTAGATAAAACTTTTTTTATGTATGAGTTCATTTCTTCTATTTCATCTGTTGTGGGAACTTTACCACTTCCAATTGCCCAAACTGGTTCATAAGCTATTATTGCTTGTTCAATCTCAACTCCTTCTGTAGATTCAAAAACCTGTTTAGCTATAAATTCAAGATGTTTTCCAGATTCTCTTATTTCTGTTGGTTCTCCAACACATATTATAGGAGTTATGCTATATCTTATAGCTGTAGCCGCTTTTTTTGCTACTATTTCATTTGTTTCTTTTTCATTTTGTCTTCTTTCGGAATGTCCAACTATAGTATAGTCTATAGCGAATTCTTTTAACATATTGCAACTTAAATTTCCTGTATAAGCCCCTTTATCTTCATAATGACAATCTTGGGCACCAATTAGTATTTTAAAACTTTCAGTATCTTTATTATGGCCTGCTGCGACTTGCTTTGCAAAAGGCAAGTATACTGATGGCACACAAATAAGTATATCAGGAATATCTTTATGATTTGTTTTTTCAAAAATTTCTACTTTTTTGAAGAAATTTTGAAACCATTTCTTAATCTCCTTTCTTGAGCCATTCATTTTCCAATTTCCAGAAACAACTCTAACCATCTTTTACTCCTTTTATTTTAATATAAGTAATTAGTAATCAAATTAATTTGCAAAATAATTATAGGAATTGTATTTTATTAAATCAACTAAATTTTAATTTATAACATAATTAATAAGTAACCTAGTATTTTTTAATAGATAAATTAATATTATTATTTTTTTATCTAATACTATATCTGTATTCTAATAAAAATTTGTTATTAATAAAATTTTTGGAATATAATATATCATAATAAAATGAAAGTTTTGAATTAAGATTAAAATTATAAGAAATATTAAAACCGCCATCCAAAGAAAGTCTATCCATTCCATCAACATCATGTACATAATATTCAAAATTATTTGGTGTTACAACATTAAATCCTTTATCTCCACCTTGTAAAATGTTATAAGATAATCCAATTTTTAGACCAATTGATATGTCATCAAAAAGTAATTTCGAAGGAATTTCATATTTAATATTACTCTTTATTAACATTATATTTGAACTTCTTAATTTTATTTCTTGTCCTAAATTATCTTTGTAGCTATTTTGTATACCATATATAAAACCGAGACCAATTTCTGGTATTAATCCTAATTTATCAAATCTATAACCTGTCATAACATCTAGAGATATGGTATTTGATGTAGCATTATTATTATTGTTATCAAAATTAAGTATAAAACCATATTCTCCTTTTTCATTAGATAAAGCATAACTTATTATACTGTAAACATAAAAAGTATCAAAATTTTTAAACTTGAAAATATTATATTTTGAATAAAAAGATAATACAAATGAATATATATTTGATTTTCTATGGTCTCCATTAAGTTTATTATAATCATACATAATTGAGATACCAGTTCTTAAATTATCTTCTAATATATTAAAATCGGCGCCTATTAAAGCTCCAAAATTGAATATTTTTCTGTCTCCATCTGTTGTTTTTAACTTACCAAAACCAAAATTAAATTTTGTAAATATATCAATAGAATTTTTTATTTTTTTGATAAACTTTTACTGCCAACATCATTATCGGCGAGTAAAATTAATTTAGAATTTGCTGCTAAATTGTTATTGTTTGATATTCTATCGCTAATAATTATGTTAGCTGTTTTTATTGATGACAGTCCTACTGTACCAATAGAGCCAGAATTTCCAAAGTTTTCATCAGGTTGTTGCAGATTGTTTAGTACTTCTAAAACTGGATTTAGATTGTTATTATTTACTTTTTGTTTATTTTTTGTAAATCTTCTAAAACTTCTAAGTTCAACTGACGATGTATCTTCATCAATTTCATAGCCTTTTAAGACTTCTTTTAATAAATTGTAAAATTCTCTTAAAAATTTTGTATAATTTGTTTCAGCTAAATATGGCTGATAATAGTCTATATTATTATATATACTATTTATATCTTCATT
>CALXRO010000056.1 GCA_944390875.1 uncultured Rickettsiales bacterium | reverse complement strand
TACCAAGTTCATTTAGTTTTTTAATATTATTTTTAATTTTACTAATTATTTCCTTCTTTTTCTCTGTTTTTTTTGATACTTTATTATGATAATTGTATTCTTCTCTATTTTTCTTATTTATATTATTTTTTATAAATTCTTTGTCATCATCTATATTAATAGAAAATTCTTTTAAGATATTCATATAATTAACTATTTTATTAATATTATGTTCTTCTCCTTTAACTATTTGTTTTTTAATATTTTGTTTGATAAGTTTTTCCAGAATTTCTTTATAAGAACCATGTTTATCATTTTGTTTTTTAACATTTTTTCTGATATGTTCAATCATCTTTTTTGTATAATCTCCTTTAAGTTTATTTGTTACAAAATTCATATTTTCATAATATTTTCTTATAACTTTACTTTTATTTAATTTGCTTATCTTATTTTCAATCTTTTTTATTTCATCTTCTAATTTTTTACGTTCTTGTGAACTTAAAAATTTAGCTTTTTCTTTAAGTCTTTTTATTTTATTTTTCATCTCTTCAATTTTTCTTTTTTCTTTATAAAATTCTTTATTCTTATCTAACATTCTTTTAGATTTATTATAGTCTCTAAGATCTTTTAATGTTATCTTATTAATAAGAGATCTTGTTTTGAATGAGGCAACACGTTTAGCATGGTTTAAAAAAGAATCCGCTTTATTTAGTAATTTATCTCTTTTTTCTACCATTTTATCAAAGCCTTCGCCTATTTTTCTTAATCCTTTTATATTAGATTTGCTAGCTTTATTAAGTAAAGTACCAGGAGCATTATCAATATAATTATGTCTTATAGCCTCAAGTTTTGAGCCAGTAGACATTGCACTTTTTAAGCTACCAGAAACACCTTTGCCCATAGGTGTACCAGAAGCACTTAAAGCTGATGAACTTTGTTTATCTCCAGATAGACTTCTAAATATACTATTTGATATATTTTCAATATCAGTTAACATTTGATCTGATAATTTAAAAAATATAAATACTATAGCTAAATCTAAAATTACCGATACAAAATTTGAATTTACTAATATACTTATTTGTTGAACACCTGGTATTCCATTAATTAAGCAAAGAAAACTAGAATTTCCATCCTTACAAGTAACTATTGCACCTCTACCTTTTTCGCTATGATTTTTAAAAATAACACCTTTTAGTAAAATCATATCCATAAAATTAGTATAAATAACTAATGATGCAAAATTAATCATTGGTTTAAAAATATTATCAGCTATATATTCAAGCCATGTGTCAAATATTCTTTTTGTTCTTTCAAAAAACATAAGTGGTAGAATGATAGGAGATATTAATATTAAAATTGATAAATTAAAGAATGATGCTGTAAAAGTATATACAGCTTTTATTATTATGTTAAAAATCATAAAAATAAAAGTCATCATTAAACCAAATATAAAGCCCCCTAAGGCGTTAATAACCTTTGTAATAACTGTGTCTGGAAAGAAAAATGAAGGAACAAGCATAATTACGCTGTATAATAGTATGTTTGGTCCTGCCATATTAACAGAATAACCTAAATATTTAGCTAATTTACAATCTAAAGTATCAAATGCCGCCAAATAATTTTTATTTTCTTTGTATTCTGTTGTATCAAAATAACAACCATCGTATTCTTGATTCCATAATTTACTATTTTTTAAATCAGTCCAACCAGTTCCATCTTTTATTTGTATTTTTAGTTTTTTAACTTTTGAAATATCGCTATTATATGTATCAATATAATATATTAGTCTAGAAAGTTCTTGATTATTTGATATTATTACATTTTCACTTGTACGTCTTTCTTCTTTAGTAGCTTTTCTTACAAATATTTCAGAACCTTCTTCATATGTTGAATTTATTCTATAGTTACTGTAAAACCCCCTTTCACATCTTTGTGTGTTTATATCTCTTCTTGAATATGAAACATTATCAAGTATATCATATTTTATACATAACATAACAGGTTCGGCTTCTACTGAAGTATTTATATTATTAACTTCAACAACTCTTAAAATTATACTTTCTTCTGCGTTTTCACTAAAAATGACCATTTGGTTTTTAGGATTTCTTATAGATTTAACAAAAATATTATTTATAAAGGAATATCCAGCTGTTGCAAAATTTACGAGTTTATCATAAACACCGTCTTGCCAACCATTGTAAAATATTAACCATATCATAATAGCAAATTTAAATGCATTAAATATCCATGCTGAAATGTTTTCAGGTTTTAATAAATTTTCTAAATCTCCGAGTAATAGTTTTTTATAGAAATATATTACCAAAAATAAAGTAAGAAAAGCTTTTATTGTTGTTTTTAGATATTTTTGTAGCTTATAAAATGGATTATAAGAATCCGGAAGTTTTTGACCTTTAATTATATGAACTCCTTCTTTTTTACCATATTTTAAATCAAGATAAGCATTATTTTTATTTTTAACATGTGTTAAAACTGTTTCTTCAGTATCTAAACCACAATATCCATATGAATTATTACTACTACCATCAGCACATAAACTAACACCAGCTATACCATTAATTAAGTTTTTAAGTGTTTCAAAAATACATTCTGTTACTGGAGCTGAAAATTGTATAGATATACTACCAGTATGACCAGGAGAAATATTTCTTGAATTACTGCTTTTTCCTGTACAAGATGAATCAACAAATAATGAACCTGTTATATTACTATCATCTGAAAGGTTTTCTTCTTTTTCAACTTCTATACAATGGGCTCTGTATTGACATAAATTTTTTATTTTACCATAAAAATCTGTTTTTGTATGTGAATTAGGTATTATTTCATATATTTCTTTTTCTTCACTAACTCCTTCTTCGTAACTAGAATTGTATCCAAGTTTAGCATTATCAACTCTGTTTTGAGAATCTTCATTAAGGGATTCTTGTGTTAAATTATATATTAATTCAAAATCTTTTGAATTAAAATCTTTCATATCTTTACTAACTCTACTGTACATTTCTTTTGGAAAATTTGTATTGTCTCCGCCTCCGCCGGCACTATCCATTTGTTCGTATTCAGCTTGTCTTTTAGCAGAGAAAAAGCCAAGTCTACATTCTTGGGCATTTTTATGTGTTGCTCTTCTTTGTAAAAAGCCAGCATTATCATGAGTAAAACCTTCTAATTCATTACTATCACAGAAACTAGCTTTGTAGTTTAAACCAGCGTTTAACTTAAAGTTATATGGACATAAACCATAACTATAAACACACACATAATCAGTATTTGTCTTTTTTGCAGCTTCAAATTCCAGACCATCAAGTTTACAAGTTGGTCCGTATTTACTTGAGTCTCTATTAACTAAGAATTCAAAAACAGTTCTATCTCCAGCTCCATAGCTATCTATAACATGAGAAAAACAAAATGTACTAGCTTCTACATCTCTGTCAGTTTCATTATTAATTTTTTCAAGGCACACAAGATGTTTACTTCTGTATTTGCAACATTTTCTAGCCATATCGAATGTTCTTGTACAAATATCAATAGTTTCTTCACCACTAATCTTATAGTATTTAGTGCCATAAAAACTACCAATTTCTTCCTTTTTAAAATTATTAGTATCATCTTGTTTGTTAGATACTTCTTTTTCAGGTACTATACATGGTGATTGCCCATCATAAAAAAATCTATTACAAGCAAAATTTCCTTTATCATTACCTCTCATATAATATCTTTGCGAAATGTCTATGGTATTAGAAAAACTAGAAATATTGGTTATTTCTTTTTCTAGATTATCTACAGAGTAGTTTAAACCACTTATATCATCTGGTCTTGGATCTATACAATATTCATAATCATAATCATTTGCTACAACTGTTCCAGCTATTTTTTTTGCATAATTTTCTTTTTCTGGAATACCAGAAACATATTCCTTTCCACCATATATGTATTCTCTAAAGTTTCTATTGGTTATGTCATTTTTTACATTACCTGTATTAATTTTTTCTAAAATATCTTTATAATATGATTTTTCATTCACGCCCTTCCTTGGATATGTATCTGGTTTTTTATCATCATCATATATCCACTCTTTATCATAACTTAGCCAATTATGACCACAAAATTTATATACAGGTAAACTTTCTTTTGCTTTTTCATAATTACTATCAGCTACTGCTGTTATTGTTATTTGTGATATATATTGTATAACTTGTGCAATTGATAATCTGGCAATAGCACACGCAAAATTCATACTTTTTAATTCTTTAGGTAAAGTTGATACGAGTTCGAAAGTAATTTGCATCATTAATACACCCATAAGACTAATAGGATCTAATGCCAATCTTTCATCAACAAAAAGCTCAGCGCCTGTAACACCTAAAGTTATAAGTTCAATAAAACTAAATTTGGCTACCTTTCCGGCAATTTTCTTTTTGGCTAATCTTTTTAATTTTTTTTTAAGTGATGAGGAAAAACATACTGTGTCTGTTACAGAATCTTGTAAACTTTTTTCTATCATGATTGGTATATTTATATCTAATAAACATTGATCATCTGTTGGAGAAAAAGAAAAACTACATTTTGTTTCTTTAGCATTTAAATTATTCATTTTTTTAAAACTGCTTTCTAAAATATCTCCAACAACACATTGACCTTTTTTTATTGGGATAGTTATAGGATAAATTGGAAATATAGGATATCCTCCAGTACTGCCATCAGCTTCGGTTTTAGTTATATATTCGGTTTCCTCATAGTATATTTTTTGGTATTTACAATATAAATTACTATTAAAAACAGATTGTATAGCTATAGCGCCATTACTTTCAGTTGGGCTCATTGAGGCAAGACTAGAAATAACTCCAATAACACCAAGTACACTGCCAAGAAAATCTGCGTCGCCAGTTAAAAGATCCGAACTTAAAAAAGCCTCTATGCCTGTTTTTATTATACAAGAAAAAGATGGTATTATCAAACTAAGACCTGGTATAAATTGCATAAATTGCATTATTGAACCAAGAGTATCGTTGCTAGAATTACCACTGTCAGATGGAATATTATCATCTGTTATTGATTTTATTACATAACTTCTGTAATTTTTTTCGTTTGGGTTAATCATTGCATAAACAGATATTATGCTATTGTAATAATTTAAAATAAAGAATAATGAATAGATAAACAGTTTTTTAAAAAATTTTTTTTTCATTGTTAATTTTTTTATTTTTTCTTTTAATTTTATAATACTTTTAAATTTTATATTCTTAATCATAATACCTCATTTATATATTTATTCTTCTTTTTTCTTTTTTTCTTTATGGTTTTTTATAGCAACTCTAGGCAGATATACTGGAACATCTTTAGCGGAATTTGCAGCCCTTGCTCCTATACTTGCAACAGTGCTGTTAACTTTTTGTAATGAAGGTAAGCCAGAAGCATTATCGTCTATACCACCGCCAGGCATATTGCCAGATTCATCTGACGAGAATATAACTCCTGCCATAGATATTACATAAGAAATAAATTGTTCAAAAATAAATACTAGTATTAATAAAAATATTAGATTAAAGAACATTGTAAAAAATGATTCTATTTGATAAGCCGCTCCAACATAACCATCTGCATTAGCTAAGCCTGGCAGTCCAGGAAAATTTTCTATAAGAAAATCTAGTATAGTGATTCCAGTTTTGTTTGAAATTCCAGGATCTTGAGTAGCACATATTGGAGCTTTTCTTCTAAGATTAATTATTGTGCCTTTTGATTCACTACAAGATTCTTTTTGAGTCTGACTACTTGTATCAACATTAAAATAATTTGTTTCACTTATTTTGCAAATTGTACCACAGTAAACTGATCTTATTGGTTCATTTTGCCCGTAAAACATTGCGTCAGCTATGTAATATTTGTCAAATATAACAAAAAACAAACTTAATGACATAAATATAAAAAGTGGAGACATTACATTGTATGCTAATTTTCTCAGCCAGGTTGAGAAGAATCCTTTAGTTCTTTCAAAAAGGATCATAGGTATAAATATTGGTGCCATAAATAATAATATAGTAATTGTTAGAGAGTTTACTACAAAAATATAAGCTACTCTAACAGCAAAAAATAACAATGAAATAAACAACAAAATAAATGGCATCATAACCAATATACTAAATCCAGCACTGAATATACCCATTATAAATATTGATATTATTGGAGGATGTCCTATACTGTTTGTATAATAACCAAAATATCTTGAGATTTTACAATCAAAAGTATCAAAAACAGCTATATATTTTCTGTCTTTATAATCACTATATTTATTGTTAATATATATTGAATCAAAAAAGAAACAACCACTATACTTTGGATTATCATAATTATAACTTTCTTGATCCTCTGCAAGTAATTTTACAGCAAGTTCGGTTACTGTATTATAAATACTATATATACTATTAAATACAGTATTAATCCAATTATCACTGAAAGAAAAGTAGGCAACAAAAATTAATGTTAAAATGTATTTCAAAAACTCTTCAGGCGCTGTACCTTTTTTGAATAAAATTATATTATATCCATAAAGTACAACAGATAAAACCATTAAAGCTTTTACTAAATTTCTTAGATAATTTCTTATGGTAGCAAATGAACCTATATTTTTTGAATATATTTCAGTATCTGTTAAAGTTTGTCCTCTTTTTATTAACACACTACTACTTGAACAATCATCGTTTATCGCAAATTCATTTAAATTTTGACAAATTGTATGGCCAGCTCTATTAAATAATATATTTTTAAATGTTTCATTGATACATTCTACTATGGGAGCAACCAATAGTCTTGTGTTTCCAGACGTTGAATATGAAGTCTGTCTTTCATAATTTAAAAAGTTATGTGATGAACCAACATTATCTACACATGCCTGGTCTATATATACAGAATCATATCTTTTTTCTTCTTCAACTAAAGGCTGTATTGTTACACAGTGTCTATCAATTTGACAGAAATTTGAAGGCTTGTTATAACAAGCATAAACTTTATCACCAACAAAACAGGGTCCATTACAATGTCTATTTCCATCTTGATCAAATTCGCAATTATTTTTATTAGTAAATTCTTTATCATAATTGCTTGGATTCTTCTGTGTATAACTTCCATCATTTTGTTTTTCAACCTCAAATCCACTATCATTTCTCATATAAAATTCATCACTATATTTTTCAGTACCACCAAGTATTCTGAAGTTATATGGACATAAATTATATGTTTCAACACAATATTTTGTTCCATCTGACTCCGATGAGGATTTTCTTATCTTAAATTTAATTGTATGAGTAAAATCAGGTATTACATCTTCTTTTGAACTTCCTGATACATAGTCATTGACATTTATTTTATTTAATTGACCATTTTTAGCACATGTCTGACAATACATTTTTAGATCATTTTCACATGCATCAGAGAGATTATATAATGTTTTTAAGTTAGGTATTCTACTTTCAATTAAATCATCTGTAATAATCTGTTCAGCTTTATCTCCACAACTTTCATCTCTTTCTGCTTTTTCTTTTAATTTATTACATACTTCATTAGTTGAAGTAGATTCATCCAATTCTTTTTGTTTTTCATAGTCTTGTTCTATTTCGCTTATTTTACTTTCATTAAAACTAGAATCAAAAAGTGGTAAATTATATTCCATTTTACAGCTGCTATCATCATCCTTATTACACATTATTTCCGTATCTTCTTTGGTATTATGTATACAAATTATTTTCTGACTAGCCTCTAAACAACATTTGTAAGCTTTTTTATATTCTTCATCTCCAGATACTAAAAATCTATCGCAAGCAAAATTAGCTGACTCATTACCTTTAAAATAATACAGTTGGCCAATTTTATCATTATTTTTTATTCCAATATAACTTTTTCTATCAGGTCTAGGGTCACTACAACCTGTATAAAGAAATTCAATACCATCATAAAAAAATTCTCTATATGGTTTATAAATAAGATTAGATACATTGCTTAATGTGTCTATATCTGTAATTTGAAGACCATACAAATTAGTACAATATGTAAGATTTCCTTCCATGAAACATTTATTTAATTTGTACTTATAAGAACCATTGAATGCACCTTTTGATGGCCATGACTCCGAAACATATTTTTGCCAATTATCCCAAATTACTGTACTATTTCTTTCTACTTTATTAGGTGCGTTTATACTTAAACCACTTAATTTATATTCTATTGTTTCATCACCATAAGTTAACCAGTTATCTCCACATAATTCGATATTATCAAAAACTGCATCAGCTATTGCAAATTGTATAGCTTTAAAAGCTTCTCTAACAATATTTGCAGCAAGATCAAGTCCAACTAATATTGGTATTTTATATTTGAGTTTAATATCTAATTTTGCAAATACCATCATAGCTATGCAAATAGTCAATATAGATAAACTAACGGCTATACAATAGATATTATCAGATTCCATGTTAAAATCATCTTCAAATATAATTTCTTCCAGATTTGAGAATGTATTAAGTCCAAACATTCCAATTACCGCAATAAGAAAAGTTAAAATTCCAGTGTCATCAGAAGACATCACTTTAAAAACTGTAAGTATTTGTGTACATAAAATTGGAAAAAATAATAAATTAACTATTATATAGAAAGATATACCTAATGCTTCTTCGTTTATATTACCAAAAGTTTTTTCTATTTCATCTGAATTAAAATCCATATATTTTAAGCCATATGGTCTACAGGAAAAACCTGCATTATCAATATTATCACCATTTTTATTTATAGGAACATAACTAAATTTTAATTCATTAAACTTTCTTACTCTGTCTCTTGGACCAGGTTCAGAAGTTGTAGTCAAAGAAAAAGCATCTTCAATTCTAAATAATAAACAATTGAAAAATATAATGAATATTAAAAAAATCTTAAAAATACTTATATTTTTTTTTATGTTCATTTTATAAATTCCTTGATCTTTTATAATAAATATCTATCCAATCATCAGGTTTATCACTCCCAACTTCTTTTATTATCTCATCAAGAAGTAAAACGGTTTCAGCTCTACCTGACAAAACTCTTATGACATCACCCATACCTGCTAAGTCTATCTTTGCTATAACGCCACCTTGATCTTGTTTAACAAGAAAATATCTGGTACTAGGATCTGTTGTTTTAATTAATTGAAATTCTCTTTCACTTAACATAAATGCTGTTCTATAAACTTCTGTAGCTTTTAAATTAGGTAAATATATTTGAGTTGCTGTTTGTTGAACAAGGGTATCAGATATGCTACTTTTTGTAGCATCTTCAACTGACTGTGTTGCAAATACTACAAAAGCGTTTAATTTTCTAAATACTTTTAGCCAGTCTTTTATTTTAGGTGCAAATACATCATTATCTATTAAGGCCCAAGCTTCGTCTAGTATTATCATTGTTGGAGTACCATCTAAAGAACTCTGAATTCGATGAAATAAATAAAGCAAAACTGGGCTTATACTTTTTTTATCCTTTAAAATTTCTCCCATTTCAAATCCAAAAGAATAAGAAGAAAAGAAATCTATTATATCTTCTTCATTATCAAATAATCTTGAATGTGATCCTCCACTATGCCACATTTCTAACCTGCCTGCTAAAGAACCAGGACCACCCATACCTAAAAATGGAGCAATATTTCTTAGAATTCTTTTTTCATAAGGTAGCATATAATTACCATTTATAGCTTCTGTTATTCTAGCCATATCTTCCGCAGTTATTGTTTCTCCATTTGTTGTGAGAAGAACTGTTAACCATTCTATTAGAAATGATTTATTTTCTGGAGTTTCTGGTAATTTTAATGGATTAAAACCTGAATATTTACTTGCTTCTAAAATTGAATATTTACCTCCAAGTGCTCTTATAAATATTTCAGCACCTCTATCTTTATCAAAAAAGAACATCCTACAATTAAATTTTTGAGCTTGTGCACACAAAAAATTCATCATAACTGTTTTACCAGCACCAGTAGGACCTATAATCATAGTATGTCCTACATCACGGACATGAAAACTAAAAAAATAAGGAGTTCCTGAAACTGTATTTAAAACTGTACAAGCGTCTCCCCAATGGTTACCAACTCTTTTACCAGATGGATAATTATGAAATGAAGCAAAACTAGCTAAATTTAGTGTATTTATTGTAGATTTTCTAACTATATATTTTAAATTTCCAGGTAATTGAGACCAAAAACATGCTTCCATATTTAATTTTTCTCTAACAGCTGTTATACCAACATTAGAAAATTCAACAATTGCCATTGATATTGCATTTTCAACTGATTTTTCATTATCTTCAAAGCAGCATATAGCCAAGTGATGACTCCCAAAAGCAAATTTGCCGCCCATTGCAGCGTCAAGAGCTTCATCTATTTCTTTAATTTGAGATACTGCCACATCTTCGGCTTGAATCATACGTCTTTGTTGTAATTGCATACTACTTATAGCAACCATTCTATTTATGTATGTGTATGATTGTGAAATTATAAATTCAAATGGCATTTGTAGAAAGCCATCAAGAATACCTGCATTTGTTGATGGCCTGTACTCTTTTAAAGATGCAATTGCTCCAAATTTTGATCCATTTGGAGTCATAATTTCAAAAGTTTTGCTTTTGAAATATAGTCTGTTTGTATGTAAGTAATGATCTAAAGGTATTGGAGATAACCTATATTCCTGTATTTGACCGCAATTAACAATTATTCCTAAAAATTTTAATATTTCAGAATATACTCCATCAGGAGTGTCTTTTAGAGATAATAATTCTGGGCCATAATTTGAAAAACCATTTAAAACTCTTTCTGTTATTTCATCAAGCTCCGCTAATGCGTCCTTAAAAACTTTTTCTTTAGCTCCTTTATCAGCTTTACTTCTTATTTTATTAATTATATTTGCAACTTTTGCAACACCGGCTGTGTCTTCTTTTCTTACTATACTTATATAATGTTCATTTATGAAAGATCTGTCACCAGTATGTCTATCTTTCCATTCTTTGTTTAATCTCTTTGCGAAAACATTAGTGTATTCTCCTGCAGGATAAGCTTCTTCTTTTCTTCTTATTGTATGAAACCATAAAGCAAAATTACCTGATGCCATACCTTTAAGTAAATTATTTCTTGCATTCTTTTTAATATCTATATCATCATCGTCAGCAGTTTCAAAAGCAAATCCCTTTATTTTTATTATTTTTAGTAAACTATTATCTTTAAGTAAAACTGTATCTTCGTTACAATGTAAACTGTATGGAATAAAATTAGATGAAGACATTTCTTTTGATAAATATTCTTGTTTTTGTGCCAGATATGAATTTAACTTCTTCATCTATATATTCTCCCTTTAATAAACATCATAAGAATTGGCACCGCCATGGAACGTCTTATTTGGGCACATATTAAAATTGCTTGTTTTCATTAATAAAAGTTCCAACATCAATGGTTCTTTTAGACATATAAAATAAGCTATACCATGTAAACATGGTAACATCACTAATAAATATATAAAATTACTGGTAATTATAAATGCCATAACAGAACCTATGGCTTCTAAGGCAGCATAAACATATGTTACTCCGAGTATCATACTTGGTCTTGTTAAACCTAAAAATAATGGATCTGCTTCAATTCTGCCACCTGTCATAAAACATAAATAGTGCTCTTAAGAAGAGATTATAATTATTATAAGCAAAAATCAAGTTTGTTTAATAAAAAATTAATAGATTTTTAAATAAATAATACTGGACACAGTAATTACTATATTACTACACTTATACTACGCTAATAAAAAATATTTTATATCATATTGTAAATATAAATTAACTATTAATTAATACCCTTTATTTCCGGACTATTTTCTTTTTCAATTTTCTCAGCTTTCAACTTTGATTGCCAAGGATTGCCTATCTCACTAATTTTATTAATATCTAAAGTTAAATCCTCTGTTAACTTTTTAGTATAATTTAAATATTTATCCAAATTATTAAGATTTTTGTTTTCATTGTCCATAATGTAAAGTTTCTTAATTAATAAAATTATACATCATTTTATTTGGTAAGTCAAATGTTTTTCAATTTTTCATAAAAATCATTTAATTTGTTTTTAAATGATTTTAAATCACAATTAATATTGTAATTTTTATTTTCTAAATATGTAATTTTTAATTCATTATTTTCATTATTTGTATTAATTTGTTTTTTTTCATCTGATTCTAAAATTAATATTGTTTCACTATCTATAAGTTTTTTTAAGCCTTTAATTGTGTACCCTTTTTCATATAAATATTCTTTTATTGTTGAAAGTATCTTTATGTCATTATTATAATAATATCGTCTTCTTCCATTACCTATTGTTGGCTTTATACAGTTACCAAACTGGGTTTCCCAAAATCTTATAACATGCTCAGGAACTCCTAATTCAATTGATGCATCGCCTATTGACCTTTTTTTATCTATCATTAAGACCATTGTTAACCCATTTTTTCATTATTTTTTCTTTCAATAATAAATTTTATTAAAACACTTACAGCGCCACATATAGGCATTGACAATAACATTCCCCATATTCCAAATAACGAACCTAAAGAAAGTATACCAAATAATAACCACATTGGATGTACTTGCATTTTATTTCCAATAATACTTGGGGTTACAAAATTTCCTTCTATAAATTGTCCAAAACAATAAAAAAACAACACTATAAAGAGCTTTTTTATATCAAAACCAAACTGAAAATATGTTATAATTAATGCTACAGTTGCAGAACTAAAAGCACCTATATAGGGGAACATTACAGCAATTCCAGATAATATACCTAAAATAAGTGAATAATTTATATTCATAAATCTCAGAATTATAAAATAAAAAATACAAAATATAAAACAAACATAGGCTTGACCTACTAAATAATGGTGCATAACATCATCTATTTGTTTTGAAAAATTTTGAAAATCTTTTCTATAATTTTTTGGTAAAAGACAATTTTCAATATAATAAAACATTTTATCCCAATCTTTTAAGAAATAAAATGCAACTATTGGGCTTATACAAATCATCAATAATATGTTTATTATTTGAATTGATGATAATAAAAAGCTATTTGCCAGATTCATCAAGCTTTTTAACACAAGATTTATTAGATTACTTATATAATTTTGTAAACCTTCAATTTCTTCTATTCTAAATTTTACTAATGCTTTATCAATCATTGTATATAGATTATTTTTGTCTATATTTTGTATGTCTTTTATTGTTTCGGCAAGCAGATCAAATAATTGTGAAATAATACTTGGAAAGATGACAATAGACAATCCAACAACAATAGCACTAAATGATGATATTATAATTAGAGATAATTTGCCTCTACTAATTTTATTTTCATATTTTCTAACTATATTTTTAAATAGAAATGCTATTATAAAGCCAACAATAAAAGGCAATAATATTCCTTTTATTTTATAAATTGATACTATAAAAAGTAAAACAAAACAAATTTTTAAAAGTAACTTTTCAAAATAATTCATTAAGCACCTATATAATTTAATAAATATTGATCTTCATTAATATCAAGAATAAAATTTTTTCTTCTAAATTTTTCTATTAGTTCCATTTCTTCACATTTATGATATATTCTTAATTTTATGAGTTTTGTTGTTGTTTCAATAGTCTGAACATTGTTTATAAAATCTAGGTTTTTTAATAAGTTTTTTACATATATAAAATTATCTAACCTATTTACAGACATTAGAACATCAATATACAAATTTTTTCCTTTTGTATCGAATTTTTTAGTGTTCACAACTTCCTTATTATTTTTCTTATCTTTCGAAAATTCTATATTCTCATTAGCTAAATTAACTATAAAATTAAAAGTTTCCTCTGATGCTTTTTCAATCAATTTATCTGGTTCATAGTCATTTTTATTAATATAATTTAAAGTTCTAGTTATCTTATTTTCTGCATTTATTTCAATAAGCTTTACATCAACTCTGTCTTGTTCTTTATTATATTTTGCAATAGAAACAACAACAGTATTTGAATTATACTTTTTTAAAAGAGTACTAAAAGAATCATAATCTTTGTTAATAATTTTATCCCATGAAATAAGTCCAGAATTTGATAACGAATAATTATCTATTATAAATATTTTATCACTTGTCTGTTCAAAAAATTTATCATACGCTGTAGAATACCATATATTTGATGTATCAAGTAATTCAATATTATCATTACCATAATCAAATAATGGAATGTAAAGGAAAACTTGCGTTGTTGTTTTTTTAGGTTTTATATCTAAAAGACTAAGATTATATTCTAGAAAATTTTTATCAAATATAACAACAATATAACTTGTATAACTGTTTTTTGTTATTATTTCATCATATATTCTCACGCTTGATACAATATCAGATATTGTTGAATCTGTCATAAATTCTGTATTTGATTCATCTATTTCTAAATTCTTAAACACTATTTTTAAAGCTTTTCTTAGACCAATTCTTAAAGCCTCATCTTTAGCTTTAACAGGATCAGTTGATGTTGCCTGAATTTTTAAGTCATTTACGGAATATTTTTGAGTATCATCAACTTTTACAGCATAAACCGTGCTTTTAGTAAAAAACAAAATATTTAGTAAAAACAATAATCTAAAAAAGTAATTCATATAGTTATTTTTAGGCTGGCGTTATAATAATATTTTTTATGTTTAAAAACAAGATTTTAATGAAAAAGAAATTTTTAACCAATTGTAAACAAAAATTTTTATTGTATTATTTATTCGAAACAACCATAAAAAAATGAAAACTGAATTAGATTACAATATGCTTATAGAGAGTGCAATGCGAAGTGTTACTAAATTAGCCTTAAAGAAAGCACAGAAAATAAAGAGCGACAATATATGCTTTTTATTTGTTGTAAACACAAAACACAAAGGCGTAATTATGCCAGAATACATAAAGAGACAATATCCAGAAGAGATTACTCTTATTCTTCAACATCAGTTTTCAAATTTAAATGTTAGCAACAATTTTTTCTCAGTTGATCTGAGTTTTAGTGGAAGAATAGAAAAAATAATAATTCCTTTCAATGCTATCATGGTTTTTATAGATCAAAAAGCTGGTATAGAATTAAGATTTGACATTATTGAAGATGATGATTCAGAATATGATTACAATTATGAAGAGTGTTTTAATAATATAGAAAGTGATAGCGCAAATGTTAATATAGATTACAGCAATAATCTAATAAATTTTAAAGACATCAAAGGCAAATAATAATGTATTATTTAAGTGTAATATTCTATTTAATGTTTAGCTTTATGATAGGTGGTATACCATTTGGTTTTATATTATCAAAAATCATAAAAAATACAGACATAAGAAAAGTTGGTTCCGGCAACATAGGTGCTACAAACATATATAGATTTATGGGCTTTAAATATGCTGCTCTAGTTTTTATTTTAGATGGGTTAAAAAGTTATTTACCTGTTTTTGCATCAAAATTTTTATTTAATAATGATATAGCTTTACTTACATTATGTGCAACTGTGCTTGGACATATATTTAGTCCTTGGTTAGGATTTAAAGGAGGCAAAGGTGTATCAAGTTTTATATTAGGGATTTTAGCATTAGACGTAAGGTTTTTTCTCATAAATGCAGTATCATGGTTACTTATCTTTTTTATAACTCGTATTTCAGCGGTAGCTGGACTATTATCCATAACTTTAACAGTTATTTCAAGTTATTTTATAAATGATTATAAAATACTACCTTTATTTCTCACTCTTATAATTATATTTTGGGCACATAGAAATAATATAAAAGGAATTATAAAAAAATTTAAAGAAAAATAATTTTATTTAAAAAACGGGAACTTTACTAAATCCCCGTTTATTTAATATTATTAATAAATTTTTATTCAATATTGGAAGTTATCAGACCTTTGAACGCATCCATATTTATAACATCACCACCAACTCTTTTTGTTGTATAAAAACGTATATATGGTTTTGATGTAAATGGATCTCTAAGTATTCTAATACCAATTCTATCAACTATTTGATAATACGAAAAATTACCAAATATTATTGATTTTGTTCCTTTACCAACAGCAGGCATATAAGAACTCTGATATATAGGACAACCAAGAAGAGTATCAGTTGTACCTGTAAGTAATGCTGGATTCCATAAATATTGTCCACTTGTTGCATCTTTAAGCATTCTTATTTGTTTCATTGCAGTTCTTGGCAACAAAAAGCTTGCATTATTTACATATTTATCTCCCAAAGAATAATACAAGTCCAAAATATCATTTTCATCAAAGCTTAAAGTACTATTAGTACTTGTTACAGCCTCAATTCCTTCTGATTCCCCAACATAACTCAATATTCCTTTTGGTTGATTTGCCGAATCACCTGTTCCATTTATAAACGCATTTTCTTCAGCTCCAGCAAAATCAATACTTAATCTATTTGCCAACCATTCTTCCAAATCTATTGCTGCATCATCTAATAATTTCTGACTAACTTTTGGTTGTGCTATCAGATCATGTGTATTTATAGTTTTCTTAGAAAATATACTTGTATCAGTATCATTTACAGCTCCAGTTTCTCCTATCCAAGATGGTGTCATACCTGAACTATCTATAACTTCAAGAGAAGATGAAGAGATTGTTTGTACAGAACAAATTTTTCTCATGATACAAAGATCATCTATTTTATCATACACCATTTTTTGTATATTTGGTGTTAAAAGATAACCACCATATGAGGTTGAAGTATCTATTGCAGTAGTTAAATCTCTTTTAACTTCTATATTTGCTAATTGTTCTTCTATACCTTTTTTTAAGTAATTATTGAAAGCGCTTTTATATTGAATATCATCGTTAGATTTGTATTCTTCTATACTACTATATGGTCTAGACATTGCAATTTCAAGTTCATCTATTTTTGACTTTTGTTCCTCTATAGCATTATTTAACTTTTCAAGTTTTATTTCTGTTAATGGATCAACAGAACTTTTTTTCTCAAGTTGCAAAAGTCTTTCATT
>CALXRO010000055.1 GCA_944390875.1 uncultured Rickettsiales bacterium | reverse complement strand
AAAAAAGCAATTTTCTTCTGATAAAAAATTATTTTTAAACGATCTTTATCAATATCTTCTTTATTTTTTTCATTTTCTAATTCGACATCTGTTTTATAATAATCTAAAAGACATTCACGATATTTTTTTGGATATTGTTTATTCTTAATAATATTTTCTTTCAATTCTGACAATTTTCCATCAAAATCCAAATTTAATTCTGGTACTTTTTGTTTTTGTGATTCTATATAACTATCTAATTTATCTGTTAAATCTTTAATATAATTCTCCCTGAATACTGTTTTTGGTTTACCATCAAATTGCTTATCTATATGGAGACATATAAATAAATTCCTATCTTGTTCAAGGTTTTTAATAAAATTACTTATTTCTTTTTCTTCTAAACTTTTTTCTTCTTCACTCTTATTTTTTATTTTTTCTATTATAATCATATATTTGTAGACAAGTTCTTTATTAGAGAGCTTATTTAATAAATCTTCATTGGTAAATGTTTCCAAAGAAGAATACTTATTTCTTAAAAAACATTCTGGACATTGTTTTTTATTAATAAATATTTCAATAACTTCTCCTATTTTTAATTCTTTTAAATCTATTGTTTCATCTAACTTAGATATTTTTTCTTTATTCTCACAAGTAATATCTCTAGAAGACTTTCCTTGATTATTATTTATAAATATATTATCAAATTTCTTTTAGCTTTTTGTCTGGCTTTAATCAGTTCTAAATCATTTTTGTCGTACTCTTTACATTTATTTTTTATTTCTTCATCTTTTTCTTCAATTTTTAAATCTATTTCATTAGTGTCTAAGTTATTAGTTACTTTAATTGCTTTTTCAATTTCTAACATTTTACGTTCTTTTAATAGATTTTCCATTCTTCAATAATTAAACTATTTCTGTCTGAAAATTCCATAATATAAGCTGCAACAAAAGCTTCTTTTTGGTTCTCATAAATTTTATTTATAGAATATATTTTTTCATCAATCTCTACAATTTGTTTTTGTCTTTCGCATTTATTTTTAAAACCATCAATTTCACATAACTTTTTTCCTTCCTTGTTCAGGCATGATAATTCGTTAATTTTTAAAGCTTCTATATTTACGAATCTATTTTCAGAAAAATTTTTATTTATTCCATAATAATCATCATTTAATTTAAAAACAAAATTTTTATCTGTGCTAGATCTTGCATCAGTTTCATTAGCAAAATGTACAACAGTTTCATTATTTTTTTGATCAAAAATTTTGCTCATTATTACATATGCATCCAGAAATAAGGAACCGTTATCAATCGCTGTATCTATGTCATTTTTATTTTTATATTTTTCTGGTCGACTAATAATAGCATCAAAAACACAAGATATTTGTTGAGTACAAGTACCATTTAATTGTGGTTTTTGAGTAATATTTGCTAATTTAATATCAAATTTACCAAATAGTTTTTTGTCTACGCTAGGACCATTTTCATCATAAGGACAATTTGCATGAGATGTATCTATTAAGCTAGTATGATTTACTGTTAAATATTGGTGTTCACTTTGTAAATATTCAAATTCAGTAAAAATGCCAGTTGTATGTTGAGAGCTATTAAATGGAATTAAACCTACTTTGCCACTTAATTTATCATAGTTACTAGGAAACATATCAAATGCTAAATCTGACAAAGTTGTTGTATAATTATCACCGTAAGCATTAAAATAAGTAATTGGATTACCATCTCCATCAATCTCTAATTCATTTAATATTACTTCCAAATTTTCTGCTATTAATATGTTTTTATTTTTATTTTCAGCAGCAAGAGCAATCATATAACCTTTGGTTAATATACTATTTCCAGTTATTTCATATGGTTCAGAAGATTTAAACATATCTTTATAGATATTTCTAATTACCTGTCTACATTGATCTGTATTTGTATCTTTATCAACTATTTTATACACACCTTTTTCATCTTTTATAGCTGTAAAATATTTTGTTTCTTCAACAATATTCACATTTAAGCTATCATCAACATTATCCTCAACAATTAAAGTATAAATATTTTATCAGAATCATTAGAAATTTTATCATCAGATAAATCTGAACTTATAGTAATTATTATTTCCTCTTCACTCTCATATTTTTCTAAAAGTTCTGATTTATTAGTTTGTTTACTGTCATAATATCTATAACCTATAAAGTTACCATCCGGATCTTTGATATAAGAAACATAACTACCTTCAAGATATTCTTCTTGATTTGGTTCGAAAGTCTCTTTGTAAACAGGTTTTTCAGGATTTGGATTTTCTTTATAATAATATATTCTCTCCAATAAATAATTTTGGTAATATTCATCTATTTCATATTTTTCTTGGTATAAGATTTGTGTTGGTTCACTCAAATTATCTTTCTTTTTGTAAGAAACAATTTTTTCATGATTATTTTTTTCTATTTCAAAAACTTCAAGTTTTCTATACTCTTCTGGCTTAATAGTGTTTTTAAAATTTATTGATTCCATTATAATAAATAAATATTACTTAAAATATAAGTTACATTGTAGTAATAAATATACAATATTTATATTGTTTATAATATTAATATAAAAATAAGAAATAACTTGACATTATGTATTATTTTCATAATAATAATTATATTATAAATAATATATTTATGAGTAATTTTTTAGTTTTACCAAATTTGCCAGAGACAGCTGTTGTTTATGAAGCGAAAAGGATCAAAGATACAACTTACTACCTAAATAATCTTGATGTAATTGTGAAAGATAATAATGGTGAGGAAATAAGAAGATCACGTGTAAATGATGATAGAATTGACTATCTTAGAGATTTGATAAGAACTGAAGCAAATATGAAAGAGAGTAATAGAAAAACAAAAGAAGATTCACTTCGTTATGGGGAATTATTAAGAAGAGCTAGAATTATAAAGTAATTTACTTTTTTATACTTATTAAAAAGAATTAAGTGTATATTATTTGTTGTTTTACTTAGATAGTTTTAATATAATTTTTATTACTACTGATATTTAGATAAAAATAAGATTGTTAAGGTTAACTGTAATAATTAAAACCCATCAATCCAATCATTTCTAACTTGAACAAACAAAAATAAATGAACTTTCCTACCAAAAAACAACTCCATTTCTTTTCTTGAAGTAATACTTATATTTTTCAACATCTTACCATTTTTGCCAATAATTATTGATTTTTGACTCTCTTTTAAAACTTTTATAGTTTGATTTATTTTTAAACTTCCACTATTAAATTCTTCCCAATTATCAGTAACAACATCAATAGAGTAGGGTAAATCTTCTCTTAAATTTAAAAATAATTTTTCTCTAGTAATTTCGGCAGCCATGAATCTCATTGGGGCATCTGTAATTTCATCGTCATTAAACATCCAATCACCTTTTTGCGCAATACTTATTAGATAGTTTTTAAAAATATCCATATTTTCTCCGTTTTTAGCGGAAACCATAAATATCCTTTCAAATTTTGGATAAATTTTTTCTAATTCTGAAGCCATTTGCAAAAGATTTTCTTTTTTTATAGAATCTATCTTATTTAAGACAAATATTATCTTTTTATCTTTCTTTAAGATACTTTCAATAGTTGTTTTTATAGCTTTATTTATACCCATTGTACTATCTATTACAATGCAAATAATATCAGTTTGTTCAACACCACGCCAAGCATTTTTTATTATTTTTCTTTCTAAAAGACGTTTCTTTTTTGGTACAAAAATTCCTGGGGTATCTATTAGAACGACTTGTGTGTTGTTTTCTATAAATACACCTCTTATAATGTCTCTTGTTGTTTGTGCTTTTGGTGATATTATCGATACTTTATCTCCAACTAAACTATTAATTATAGTTGATTTTCCAGCATTTGGTAAACCTGCAATACAGATTTCTATAAATTTCCTTCTGTCTTTGCTACTTTTTTGTTTTTTTACTTTTAGTTTTTTCTTTAGCATTTTTGTTTATAGTTTCGATATTTTCAAGTATTTTTGGTAAATCTGTAAAGAAGTACTTTTCATATTCTGAACTTGTACCAGTTTTTGACATCCTGTAACTATATAAGACACTATTTTTATCAGAAAAAAATTGGAAATATTTTATTTTAGTCTTATATTCTTGAAAATTTACATTTTTAAATCTTATATTTTGCCTCTCTTTAATATATATGTAAAATCTGCTTTTAAGAGAGTCTCTAGATAAATTGTAAACATCTTCAAAAGTTAGCATTTTTCTTTGCCTTATCTGGCTTATTTTATTTACAAAGATTTTTTTTATAGATGATATGATCCTAGATATTTTATATTCTATTGGTTTTGTAAAAATATTTTTTTTTGAAACTAGGTTAGCTATTTCAACATAACTTTCCAAAACTATAATTTCACATATAAAACATCTAATTAAAAATGAACTATCATCTGGTTTTTTAAAGAATAATTTTGATAAAGCAAAGTCCATTATATCTCTGTCAACAGTTTGTAAATCAATAAGACTTAGATTTATATTTCTAAATTCATCATAAAGAGAACTAAAATAATATTTAATTCTTTGAATATTTTCGTTTTCTAATTTTGGAAAAAAATTTATGTAATAAGTCATATTTATCAGACTCAAATAGAAATATAAATTTGGATTATTTATACTTGCCTCTTTTTCTGTTAAAATTGTTTCAATATTATCTTTATTCTTTTCCATACCTAATCCCTAATATCTATTTTTTTCTTTCATTAAAAAAGATTTCTCTCTTTTAAAATCGCGTTCCTTTATAACTTCTCTTTTGTCATAAAGTTTTTTTCCTTTTGCTATAGCAATTTTAACTTTAGCTAAATTCTTACTGCTTATATATAGCACAAGTGGCACACATGTCAAGCCTTTTAATTTTATTTTATTTATTATTTTATCTATTTCTTTTCTATTTAGTAATAATTTACGTTTTCTGATTGGGTCATGATTGAAAATAGTTGATAACTTATATTTAGCTATATTAGAATTAACTAAATACAATTCTCTATTTTTGTCAAATTCAATGTATGAATCATTAATATTGACTTTACCAAGTCTTATGCTTTTAATTTCGCTTCCAAGTAGGACAATACCAGCTTCATACTCGTCTTCTATAAAGTATTCATATTTAGCTTTCTTGTTCTGAGCTATAATTCTGTAACAATCTTTACTCATATAATCCTAATAAATTTTTTAAAAATTCTTCAGCATTAAAGTTCTTAATATCGTCAATTTTTTCTCCAACACCAATAGCAAAAATTGGTTTTTTAAAATTATCTGCAATTGAGATAAGTATACCTCCTTTTGAAGAACCGTCCATTTTATTCATGACTATGCCATCAATATTTATTTGTTTATTAAATTCCTCACATTGTTTTATTGAATTTTGTCCTGTTGTAGCGTCCAAAACAAGAATTGTTTTATTTGGTATATTTGTATCAAACTTTCCTAAAGTATTTTTTATTTTTCTTAATTCTGACATTAAATTCGCATTATTCTGTAGTCTGCCTGCTGTATCAACTAATAAAACATCATAATTTTCGTTTTTAGCCTTATTGTAGGCTTTGTATGCTACTGAAGATGGGTCTTCATTTATTCTTTCTGGTAAAAATATATCTGTTTTAGCTCTTTCATTCCATATTTTTAATTGTTCTACTGCTCCGGCTCTAAATGTATCGCAAGCTGCCAATAAAACTTTTCTGCCATCAAATTTCATTTGATTTGCGAATTTTCCTATTATAGTTGTTTTTCCACAACCATTTACACCTAAAAACAATATAACATATGGTTTATGATTAAAATCAATATAGCTACTAGATATGTTTTCGAATGACTTTAATAATTTTTGATAAACAATATTCTTAATGTCATTCAAATCTGTTTCTTTATTAAATCTGTTTTCTTTTAAAAAAGTAATAACATCATTTGTTATTTTTACGCCAATATCACTAGTTAATAGAA
>CALXRO010000054.1 GCA_944390875.1 uncultured Rickettsiales bacterium | reverse complement strand
CAGCAAATTTAAGATAAGTACTAAAATCATCTCTCTCGGCTAAATCTGAGCAATATAATGGCTCTTCTTTTGCAAAATATTTTAATCCCTTTGTATTTGATAAATAATAATATTCGCTACAATATTTTTTTGTTTTATCTCCTTGTTCCGTAATAGCTTTAAATTCATCAGGTATAACATCTATACAGCTTTTTATATAACAATTTGGTTTGTTACTAACATCGTTTTCCTTTTCAATACTTGAATCAAAATAAACAATTTCTAATCCTTTTTTATATTTAAGATTACCATCTTCATCAATATCTGAACAATATCCTATATCTTCATCAGTATAATTAATATCTTCGCCATTTGCTCTAGAAAGGCATAATACATTTCCATCGCCAGTGGAACTATTTGCGAATAGTAAATAAGCTTCATTAATGTTTGTTTTATTACCATAAAATGCAGACCTAGCCCCACGATTATTATTGTTATTGCTATTTTGAAGATTATCGTATAGAACAGTTTTACTATTATTTGGTCTTAAAGTAGAACAATTTGGAAGGTATTGATTACATAATTCACCTATGCCGTTGGCATTTTGTTCTGATATATTTTTTTCGTAATAGTAAAATTTTTTGTCTTTTTTGTTGTAATATTTATAATAGTATTTTTTCTTTAAAATTTCACTTAAGTAACAAGTTCTATCAGGATTATCGCTTGTTTCTTTATCTAGTGTTTCACAAAAACCATCACATATGGTATTACTACTGATACCATTAGAAATATCGCATTTGCCTGCGTAGGCAAAAAATGTATTATCTCCTAGACCTGCAAATATATTTTCTATAAATTTTAGATTGTTAGTATTTTTTGTTTCTGAACTAACCAAATTATAGTATTCTAAATTATTAAAAGAACTAAGTAAATTTTTTTCATCTTGATTTTTTACTATTTTGTAATCACAAGAAAAAAAGTAAAATTCACAATTTTTTTTATTATTACCATTATTTTCTTTGATTATGTTCTTTTTGTAAACGTAGAATTTCTTTTCGTCACCACTGATATCTCTTCCATATAGTTTTATACCATCTCCATTGAAGTAATTTTTATAATTTAAACATATATGATTTTTTGGATAACAAGCTTTGCTTATATTTTGGCTGTTTTTTTCTTGATCAAAGTAGTTATTAAAATCAGTACAAGTCTGGCTTGCAATAGCTTCCCCGCCGCTTATACTGTTATTTTTAATGTCTTTACATTCGCATTTTCCTGCGCTATCACAAATAACTTTATATCCAGCATTACTACAACCTATTTTGTTCGTACAATTTCCACTGGTTTGATCCAGTCTATCTTTATCACATTCTACATAGTTGGTATTATTATAACACCAATTATTTGCTTCAAATTCATTTTTTTTTATAACAATAAAAAGTTTTCCAGGTTCTGTACCGGCTGTTTTTTCAACATCGTTATCACTTACTTTATCTATATCAATTGCACAATTTGGGTATGCGCCAAAAGCATTATAATTAAAGAGAACTACTAATAAAATAGTAAATAGTTTTGAAATACCTTTAAAAAAATATTGTTTGTTCCTCATTATAATTCCTTTACTTCAAATTACAAAATTTTAATTACTTGCCATAATACTTTCCCATCTAATAGGGTTATTGTTCGAATCACATATAATATCATTTGATTTTGAAACCTTTGCGGATAAATAGTTTAACCTTTTGTCTGTGTCATAATACATAACAGGTTCTACTTCCTTACCTTCAAAAACCACTTTTTTACCAGCATCACCCCTATTTTTTGGGTTATTTTTTGTACCCATAAAACTCTCCGTTAATAACTTACTAATAGTAATAACAAATAAATATAAAAAATCAACTAAAAAAGGTCGGTTTAACCGACCTAAAGAAATTATTTATTCATCCAATTAATTGCATTATCAAGCATTCTGTTTGAAAAACCCCACTCATTATCGTACCAAGAACCAATTCTAACAAAATTTCCTTCTATAACTTTTGTTTGACTAAAATCAAATATGGAGCTGTGTGAATCATGTGTTAAATCTATAGAAACTATTTGTTCATCGGTGCAATCTAAAATTCCATTTAATTCACCAGAAACTGCCTTTTTGATGATATTATGAATTTCGTCAATAGTTGTATCCCTTTTAGCTTCAAAAGATAAATCTACAAAAGATACATCAGGTGTAGGAACTCTTATAGAAACTCCATCTAATTTACCTTTTAATTGTGGTAAAACTAGAGCAACAGCTTTAGCGGCACCAGTTGTTGTTGGAATCATGGAAAGACTTGCTGCTCTAGCTCTTCTTAAATCTTTATGAGCACAATCAACAGTTCTTTGATCATTTGTGAAGGCATGAACAGTTGTCATATGGCCTTTTTCTATTCCAATTTCTCTATCTAATATTTTAGCTATTGGAGCTAGACAATTTGTTGTACAAGAACCATTTGATATTACATTATCACTTGATAACAAATCATTGTCGTTTACACCAACCACTATTGTTTTTATATCATCTCCCTTAGCAGGTGCTGAAATTATAACTTTTTTAGCTCCAGCGTCTAAATGTTTTCCAGCAGTTTCTCTGTTTGTAAATAATCCTGTGCATTCTAAAACAACATCTATTCCTAAATCTTTCCAAGGTAATGAAGCAACCTCTTTTTCTGAACATACTTTAACGGTTTTACCATTTACTACTAAATCTTGTCCTCGAATTTCAACAGTGTCTCCAAATTTACCATGAACTGAATCGTATTTTAAAAGATGTGCATTTGTTTCTATTGGTGTTAAATCATTTATCGCAACTATTTCTATATTTTTATATTTTGTAAGATTTTCCATATATGCTCTAAATACACATCTTCCAATCCTTCCAAAACCATTTATTGCAACTTTTATTGTCATGTTAACTCCTAAGTTTAATTAATAAATATTATATTTGTTAATCTGTTTATTATAATAATCTAAAGCTTCTTTAAAATCATTTAATGAAAATTTGAGAGTTATTTCTCTAAAACCGTCAACTGATGATTTATCTTTTATATAATATCTTATATAAACATATTTTCCTGTTTGCATTTGCTTAAAAATCAACTCTATATCTGATTTATTAAATTCAACAACTCCATATTTTACATCTGAAAAAGGTTTTGATTCTATTAAGCTATGATTGTCAACTTTTAAAAAAATTCCTTTATCGTAGTAAATATTTTTGGATACAACTAGAATTTTGTTTACACCTTTTGGACTTACAAAAAATGTGGTATTGTCTGACATTTCTACAAATAATTTACATCTTATTTTTCCAAGCATTTCGTCTTCTTCACAAGATACGCGCCAGACATCAAAATCCTTGTTAGTAATTTTTTTGTTGTCTATGATTTCTGCATAAATATGAGAATTAAAAAATATAAATAAATACAAAAATAAAAAATTAAAAAATTTCAAAATAAAACAATGTATGACTGTTCATATTATTAGAAATAATAAAAATATTTTCAATACAGGTAATTTAAAAATTGGTTATTTAATAAATTTTTTATTCAAAAATATTAACCATTTATTAAAAAAAATAAAAATTGTTGTTTTTATTTTTTCATATTATTTTATTTAATCTAAAGTTAATAGGGAATATTAAAAATGGCATTATACAGTATATGATGTTGATAGAATAATTGATATAACTATATAAAAAAGATAAGCATAAATTTTATTTATAAGCCATATTTGTAATTTAATTTTTTGTTACTTACCATATATACAGTATCAATTTTAATTTTAGAAAATTTTATTTGGAGAAAATTAAATGAGTAAATTTACACATGATGGACCAAATTCAATAAATATATATGGTGCAAAAGTGCACAATCTAAAGAATATAGATATTTCAATCCCACTTTTTAAACTGGTAGGAATTTCTGGAGTTTCAGGCTCAGGAAAATCATCTTTAGCACTTGGGATTTTATATGCTGAAGGCTCAAGAAGATATCTTGAAGCACTTTCAACATACACCAGAAGAAGATTGACTCAAGCAACTATAGCAAAAGTTGATAATATAGAAAACATACCTGCAGCTCTAGCATTACATCAAAGACCAAATATTCCTGATGCCAGAAGTACTTTTGGTACTTTAACAGAGCTTTTAAATTGTGTAAGACTAATGTATTCAAGGTTAGGTAGTTATAAATGCCCGAATGGACATTACGTAAAACCTACAATGAATATCGCTTTAGATAAATCTATTTTATGTCCAGTATGTAAAGCAGAATTTTATGGTCAAAGTGCTGAATCATATTCTTTTAATAGTGATGGAGCGTGTCCAAATTGTTCTGGTACAGGTATTGTTAGAAGAATTGATGATTCAAAGTTAATTCCAAATCAGAATAAAACAATTGAAGAAGGTGCCGTTGAACCTTGGAATATGTTTGGTATATCCTGGATGTATAGAGTTGCAAAAGAACTTGGTGTTAGAACTGATGTACCTTTTAAAGATCTAACTAAAGATGAAAAAAGAATTGTTTATAATGGTGAAGAAATAAAAAAAATAATAATGATACCTTCAAAAAATGGAAAACTTTTTGAACTAAATTGCACATATAGAAATACACATAAAGCAGTTGAAGAAGCACTTAAAAAGGCTGAAACAGAAAAAGGAATTGAAAGAATTGAAAAATTTTTATCCAGTGGTTTGTGTCCAGAATGTAAAGGTAGTAGGTTGAATGAGAAAGCTCGTTCAACTTTACTTTGTGGAATTGATTTGCCTACCATTTCTTCAATGACACTTGATAATTTAATAAAATTTGTAAAAAACATACCAGCAACATTGCCAAATGAAATGAAGGAAATGGGACAAAATATTGTTAATCAATTTTTAGATATATCAAAAAGATTGATTGATTTAGGTTTGGGTTATTTAACAATGGATAGAGCTAGTTCAACATTATCAACTGGTGAGTTACAAAGAGTACAATTAGCTAAAGCTGTAAGGAATCGTACGACTGGAGTCTTATATGTTCTTGATGAGCCATCTATAGGTTTACATCCATCAAATGTTGATGGTTTACTTCTTGTAATGAAAGATTTAATTTCTTCTGGAAATTCTGTTGTTGTAGTTGATCATGACCCAAGAGTTTTAAGAGAAGTTGATTATATTATTGAAATTGGAAAAGGTGCTGGTAAAAATGGTGGTACGATTCTAACAAAAGGTACTGTTGAAGATATAAAAAATAATAACAATTCCATTATTGGAAATTTTCTTACTCAAAAAGAAAAAATTATAGTTAGAGACAAAATAAAATATAATCATATATTTGATAAAGGTTATATTCAATTATCAACTAACCCAATACATACAGTACATTCTCTTGAAGTAAAAATACCAAAGAATAGATTGATAGCTATTACAGGAGTTTCTGGTTCTGGTAAAACAACAATGATACTTGAAAGTTTAGCTCCTGCAGTAAATGCAAAAATAAAAAATTTTGAATTACCAAGTCATGTCAAACAAATTGATATTAGTGGAATAAAAAAACTAAATATAATTGATGCTACTCCAATTGGAGCAAATATTCGTTCAACAGTTGCTACGTATAGTGGTATACATGATGATCTTAGAGATTTATATGCAAAAAGTCAGACAGTAAACACATTAAATTATAAAGCTGGTGATTTTTCGTATAATACTGGAAAACTTCGTTGTCCTACATGTGATGGCACTGGACAGGTTTCAATGGATTTGCAATTTTTGCCAGATGTTGACATAACATGTCCAGATTGTAATGGTACTAGATATTCAAAAGAAGCAGAAAAGTTAAAAATAAGAATTAATAAAGAGGAAATTTCATTACCTAAAATTATGTCGTTTACAGTTGATGAGTTATTACCAAAAATAGAAAATATAAAAAAATTTTATGATAAATTAAAAACATTTTCGAATTTAGGACTCGGGTATTTAACTTTAGGGGAAGCGACACCAACATTGTCTGGTGGTGAAGCTCAAAGATTAAAATTAGGTTCAGAAATAGGAAAAAAACAAGAAGGAGTGATATTTGTGTTTGATGAACCAACAATAGGTTTACATCCTTTAGATGTTAGAGTTCTTATTAAAGTTTTTCAAAGATTAATTGATAATGGTGCAACAGTAATAGTAATAGAACATGATTTGGATATGATTGCAAATTCTGATTATGTAATTGATATGGGGCCTGGTGGCGGAGAATCAGGTGGCGAAATAGTCGCTATTGGTACTCCAGAAGAAATTGCTACAAATATAGATAGCTTAACAGGTAAATACTTAAAGAAAGAAATATTTTAAAATTAAAAAAATCCTTTGTATATTTTCTAGAATATATATAATTGCTTGCGTCTAATATTAGAAGTTTCTTATCACAAAAGAACACATTGTTTTTAAACTTAAAGCTTATATATTATAGCATATTGTCCACGTAGCTCAGCTGGATAGAGCGACAACCTCCTAAGTTGTAGGTCGACGGTTCAAATCCGTCCGCGGACGCCAAATTTTAATTAAACTTATGACAGATATAGAAATAGCAAGAAATACAGAATTAAAAAATATTAAAGAAATCGCCGAAAACCTAGGCCTTATTGAAGATGATTTAGATCTTTATGGTAAATATAAAGCAAAAATAAGCGAAGACGCATTAGAAAGAATACATAAAAATAAAAAAGATGGCAAACTAATTTTAGTTACAGCAATGAATCCAACTCCTGCTGGAGAGGGTAAGACAACAACAACAATTGGACTTGGTCAAGGATTAAAAAAAATAGGTAAAAAAGTTGTACTTGCTTTAAGGGAACCATCATTAGGTCCTTGTTTTGGTATGAAGGGTGGTGCAACAGGTGGCGGTTATTCACAAGTTGCTCCAATGGAAGATATAAATTTACACTTTACTGGTGACATACATGCTATTACAACAGCACATAATTTAATAGCGGCTCTAATAGACAACCATATTAATTTTGGTAATAAATTAAATATAAAAACTGTCGTTTGGAAAAGAGCTTTAGACATGAACGACAGAGCTTTAAGAAATATAGTTGTCGGTTTAGGAGATGGTAATGGATTCGTACGTGAAGATGGTTTTATAATAACTGTAGCCTCAGAAATTATGGCAATTATTTCTCTTTCAAAAGATATTAATGATTTAAAAGAAAGATTATCCAAAATTGTTATTGCTTATGACAACAATAATAGGATAATAACATTAAAAGATCTCGGTTGTGTTGGAAGTATAGTTGTCTTATTAAAGGATGCGATTAAACCTAATCTTGTTCAAACTCTTGAGGGAGTTCCAGTCTTGATACATGGCGGACCATTCGCAAATATAGCGCATGGTTGCAATAGTATTATAGCCACGAAAACATCTTTAAAATTAGCAGATTATGTCGTAACTGAATCTGGTTTTGGTGCTGATCTTGGTGCAGAAAAATTCTTTGATATAAAATGTAGAAAAGCAAATTTAAAACCAGATTGTGTGATTTTATTAACTACTTGTAGATCGTTAAAATATAATGGTGGCATTGATAAAAAGAACCTTGAAAATGAAAATATTGAAGCTTTAAGAAACGGCTTCTGTAATTTAAAAAGACATATAGAAAATCTAAAAAAATATAATCTACCAGTTATAATTTCTATTAATAGATTTAATTTTGATACTGAAAATGAAATTACTGAATTAAAAAGACTTTGTATAGAAAATAACACAGAAGCTGTTGTATGTGAAGCATGGGGTAAAGGTGGAGATGGCGCAATAGAATTAGCAAATTATGTTATAAAAACAATTGAAAAAAATGTAGAAAATAATTTTAAATTTTTATATGATTCAGATTTACCTATAAAAGACAAAATAGAGATAATAGCTAAAGAAATATATGGCGCCAAAGAAGTAAAATTTTCACAAAAAGCAAGTAAAAAAATTAAACAATATACAGAAAATGGATATGATGTTCTAGAAATATGTATTGCAAAAACACAATATTCATTTAGTGATAATCCTGAACTTCTTGGAGCGCCAAAAGATTTTATTTTTAATATTAATGATGTTAGTTTGTCAGCTGGTGCTGGTTTTATAGTTTGTTTAGCGGGGGATATAATGACTATGCCAGGACTGCCAAAGATCCCTGCAGCGAATAACATTGATATTGATAATAATGGTTGTATCTGTGGACTGTTTTAGACTAATAATTATAACTAAGATTACTTGCGCTTTTACTTCTTTTTATTCTTTTCTGTTC
>CALXRO010000053.1 GCA_944390875.1 uncultured Rickettsiales bacterium | reverse complement strand
GTTACTTCTGCATGTGCAGTTGGATCGTTTGAACTTGTAACTATATTAAAACCATCCGCTATTATTTCATTGTTTTTTACGATTACAGCTCCAAATGGACCACCAAAATTATTATCCATTCCGTATTTTGACCTTTCTATAGCTAATTTCATAAATTCTTCTTTGCCCATTTTTTCTAATTTTTTTGAACTAAAAATAGTTTAGTTTTAAATAAAATTATTACAATATTGTTTTTTATAAAATATTTAGTAAATAACTTATAACATAAGTTGTAAGGATTTGAGAGACGAAATTTTAAATTTTTTATTTACTGAGCTGATTAAAATAGATGGCATAGGTTCAAAAAAGGCAAAATTATATGATAAATTGTTAAGTAAAAAGCATACTCAATATTTTGAGAGCGATCATAAAATTTTTGATCTATTAAGTCATATACCTGAGAAGATAGTAGCTAGAAAAATTGTAAATAGTATTTACGAAATAGAAAATGATGCTTTGGTAACTATAAAGCTTGAAGTTGTTAGTCTTAATCCTCCATCTAGGTCAAAGCAGCCATATACTGTAACATGTTATTTAGGACAAAATTTTGTTACAATAGTATTTTATAAGTATTATGAGAATTATATTAGGCTAAAATTAAAAGTTGATTCTAGTGTTTTTGTTAGTGGTAAAGTAGAAATCTTTAATGGACAAGTACAAATTGTGCATCCTGATTATATAACAGAGAATATTAAAGAAATTCCTTTATTTGAGCCTATATATCCATTAACAAATGGTTTAACAAATAAAGAAATAGTAAAAAATATTGGTTTTGTATTAGAAAATATTTCAGATTTGCCAGAATGGTTAGATGAAAAATTTATATCACAAATGAAATGGGTAGGTTGGAAAGAAAGTTTTATAAAAATTCATAAGCCAGATTGTATATTTGATGTAAAAAAAAGTAAGTATATTAGAAGGTTAGCTTTTGACGAGCTTTTATCAGAACAATTAGCATTTGCATATGAAAAAAAGATTAATTCAATTAAGAATAAAAAAGTTCTGCTTGGTAATACCAGTAGAACTTTAAAAAATAAGTTCATAAATGAAATATTAAATTTTACTTTAACTAAAGACCAAGAAAATGCTATTAATGAAATAGAAAAAGATACATTTTCTGATAAAAAAATGTCTAGATTATTACAAGGTGATGTTGGTAGTGGAAAAACTATTGTTTCAATTATTAGTATGTTAAACTATATTGAAAATGGCCAACAATGTGTACTTATGGTGCCAACTTCAATATTGGCGCAGCAACATTTTGAGAATATTATTAATCTTTGTAAAGAATTAGATATTAATGTTGATATGTTGACAAGTAAAATAAAAGGTAAAAAAAGAGAAAAAATAATATCTGATTTAAAAAAAGGTGACATTGATATACTTGTTGGCACTCATGCTCTTATAGAAGATAATGTTGAATTTAAAAAACTCGGTTTTGTTGTCATAGATGAACAACAAAGGTTTGGTGTTGAACAAAGATTAATTTTGATTAATAAAAATCCAGAAGCTGATGTATTGGCTATGACTGCTACTCCAATTCCTAGAACATTAGCTTTGACTTTATATAACGAAATGGATTTAACAGTAATAAATAATAAACCTATAAATAGAAAAGATGTAATTACAACAATGATAGATGTTAAGACTAAATATATAGAATTACTTAATAGAATGAAAGAAAGAATTAAATCTGGAGAAAAAGTATATTGGATATGTCCTTTGATTGAAGAAAGTGAAAATGTCGATCTTACTGATGTAAATAATAAATTCAAAGAATTTTGTGATTTTTTTGGTGAAGATAAAGTGGCTTTGATTCATGGTAAAATGAAAGAAAATGAAAAAGATAAGATAATGGAAGATTTTTGTTCTAAGAATGGAAAAAGTATTTTAGTATCTACAACTGTAATAGAAGTTGGAATTGATGTAAAGGATGCAACAATAATTGTCATAGAACATCCAGAAAGATTTGGTTTATCGCAATTACATCAATTAAGGGGTAGAGTAGGGCGTAGTGATAAGCAGTCATATTGTATATTGCTTTATAATACTGAAAATTGTTCAAAAACAACTCTAAAAAGACTAAATATAATAAGGTCTACAAATAATGGTTTTCAAATAGCTGAAGAAGACTTAAAAATTAGAGGTATTGGCGAAGTTATGGGTTCACGTCAAAGCGGTAAACAACTGTACAGACTTGCTGATCTTGATAGAGATTTTGATTTATTTGGTCTTGCTATTAATTATGCAAGAAATGTTATAAATAATGAAAAAATTGAAAAATATAAAATACTTTTGGATTTGTTTGGTTATTCTAAGTTTATTGGTGCTGGGGTTTTGAATTGATTTTAATATGTTATAAAAAATGTATTATATTGACATAATATAAAAATTTGATATAATTAAATCATATTAATTAAAATAGTTTATTATGTCTGAAAATTATGTAAAACCACCTGTTACAAAAGAGGAGCTTCTATATGTTCGCGAAAATGGAACACATGAAGAGATTATGGAAAAATTTAATGAATGGTTAAAATCACTAAAACCGGCTGTACTTGATATTAATGATCAAATTGAACGTATTTCTAGTACAATTGAACATGCAAAGTTTCTAAATAGCCAGGAAACAAGATGGTAGAATATTATCTATATTGATTATGATTATATCTATGGTTTAATATTTTTTATAAATCTATTACATTTAAAAAATTATATTGACATAATATAAAAATTTGATATAATTAAGTCATGTTAATTAAAATAGTTTATTATGTCTGAAAATTATGTAAAACCACCTGTTACAAAAGAGGAGCTTCTATATGTTCGCGAAAATGGAACACATGAAGAGATCATGGAAAAATTTAATGAATGGTTAAAATCACTAAAACCAGTTGAGTTTAACCTTGAAGAAGAACTTGAATGTGTTTCTAGTACAATTGAACATGCAAAGTTTCTAAATAGCCAGGAAACAAGATGGTAGAATTATATGGATATTACTGACTCATTTTTCGGAATAAAAAATGCTAATAGAGAAGGTATTAAATTTGGAAATGATATTAAATATAGATGGCTAACAAATGGGCTAGGTAATTATTCATTGCATTGCTATGATCAAAATAATGTGGAGAAATTAATATGTATAATTAAAGAATTTGATAATAAGTTTTATTTAGAAAAAGCTTTAATAGGCAATAGTATCGTAACTTATGGTAGTAATGGAAAAGTTATAGGATCAGCTGATAATAAGAAGTTTGTTTTTAAAAATAATATTGGGAATGGTTTTATTGATATATTCACTGATCCAGATAAAGTTGTTAAAGACGACGATAAGATTGGAATTCTAAATTTTGATGAATTTGGAAGACCATCTTTATCAGATGGTTCTAATATAAATGAAATGAAAGGTATAAGTGATAGTGTAATATCTCATTTTATTAATACATCAAATGGTTATGAATTTGGTCTATCAAGACAAGTAGACTATTTTTCTTCTGCTTTAACTTCGTTAAGTTTAGGCCAAAAAAATCTTTTAGTTAAAGGTATCAATAATGCTGATGATTTTAAAATATATTCTTCTTATAAAGATAGATTATTTGAAGTATTTGGACTAGATAATGAACAAAATTTAGCAGGGAAAGATTTTGTTGTTGCTGTTATTATATGTGAAGGACATGTGAGTGTTTCTGTTGTTGATTTAAAAAATAATAGTAAGATAGTTAATATTGATTTATCTAAATATCATGAAAAATTATTTGTTAATGCAAAAAGATATATAGAATATTTAAATAATGAGCCACTTCAAATTAGTGAATGTTGTTCAATAATTATGCTTTCATGTATAGAGGAATTATCTAAAATATCTAATTTTAGTAATATAAATAAAGAATTACTTAAAAAAATAATGATTAATGCTTCTAAGAAATTTTATTCTGTTAATAATAAAGCTCCTTTATT
>CALXRO010000052.1 GCA_944390875.1 uncultured Rickettsiales bacterium | reverse complement strand
ACTTTATCAATATCTATATCAAGTATACTTTTATAACTATTTCTTGATATATAATTATATCCAATAAATATTTTTGGAACTAATATATCTACTTTTGATATATCAAATTTACTACCAAAAGTAAAATTGATAGATATTATATCGGCACTATATTTATGATTAATATTTATTACTTTACTATTATTTTTATTTATGTCAGCATTTAATCTATTATACATAAATATAATATCAACAAAGCCATTAATTTGTTTTACAATATCATTAATTTTAGCATATAACGATATACCATGGCCAATATATTCATTTATGTTACCATTATTAAATGTGTAAGCTAATCCTATTTTATATCTATCATTCATCCATGCATATTCTCCTCCAAGTGTAATACTTATTGTATGTATGCGTTTATCATTATGAAAGTTAATATTATAATTATAAAAAACTTTTGACCAGATTTCAAAATTATAATTATATCTTCTATATCTATAGTTACTATTATAATCATCAAAAGCAGCCAATAAGGTTTCTTCAGAAGAAGCAATTGTGCTATTATTTAATCTACCACTTACTACACTACTTGTGGTTTCAATAATTACTGAATTTGTTTCAAATATGATATCTTTTGTTTCAGAAGATAAAATATCCTTTATCAAATTACTAGGAGTTTCTGTATTTATATAATCATCATTGTTAAGTACTTCAGCTATTTTTGTTACAGTTTCATTGCTATTACTACTATAGTAATTTTGTTCAATAATTGCTTCAATTGCCTCAAAAAACTCTTCGGATAAAATCAAATCGTCTTCCATATCATTTCTAATGTCAGAATCTATGAATTCATTTGGTCTTTTCATAGTGAAAAATATTGAATTTCTACTTTCATCTAGTTCTAATTTTGCAGACGTTGGAACTCCTTTTATAATTAATTCAATATCACAACCATTATTAAATCTAATCCTGTTTGTATCAATAAGCTCTTTTAAATTATCAAAACCATATACTAAATCATATATTTTATCATATTCTATTTTACTTCTGGCCATATCAAATTCTATGTTTAATATATTATCATCTAATATTTCTATCTTAGAATTTCCAAAACCAATCAATTTAGAATTTGTTGTTAGTAATAAATTAACATTATTATCTATTCTTAAAGTATTTGTTTCTATTGTATTTTTTTCTAATTTAACATCAAAATTACCTGGATTTGTTACTTTTTTTGTAAAATTAATAACTGATTTTTTTGTGCCAGTACTTCTAATATCGTTATTTATTACAATTGTTGTAGGATTTACAGAGTTATTTGAAAAACTAAAATGAGCATCATCAACCATTGTAATACCGATTGCATCACTATCATATGTTGATTTATTACCAGAAATTTCAAAATATGGATTTTCTCCTTTAAAATTAACAGTAACTTGCGTTCCGCTCTTAATATATATTACACTAGCGTATTTTCTAGCATCTCCATCTAAACTAACAACGGGTGTCATTACATTTTCTTTTATAATTATTTTTTTCGCATTTATACTACCCCAAGCATGAATAATATGTGAAGCCGTATTACTTTCGGATGTGTTTTTATATATATATTTAAAACTTCCACATTTTCTGAAAACTTTACACCCTCAAATGCCAAACATGATTCGCCAGATGTTGCTTTAAAGTAATTATTTGTTATATTAATGACTTTAGTATTTATATGTGAACCACTAAATAAATATACATTTGGGCCTTCTAATTTATTATTATCGATATTTATTTCCTCTGTAACATTAGAACCTATATTTGTTTTTCCATTAGGATTAGAAATAAAAGTTGCGTCACCAACTTTTGATATAAATTCATTATTTATTATATTTAATTTTTTTGTCGTTATATTTAATACAGTATTTTCAGTATTAATTCTAATAATAGAATTTTCTTTAGCATGAAATTTATTATTTGTAATATTTATTACTTCTGTAGTATTTGTTCCTATTTGTAACTCTTTTTTACTCTTATTTCCATTGCCAAATAAGAAGAATCGACGTACTGTATATTCAATAATATTGCTATCTATGTTTAATACTTTTGAATTAATAGTAAAATTATTCGTTGAGTCTTCGTCTTCATAAAATATGGCAACTCTATACGTCTTACTACTTGACAAACTTGATGGAGCTTTAAATGTATTTTTAATAATATTTATTGATCTAGTATTTTCTGAACCTAAAATACTACTACTATAGTTCTTAATCAATAAAAATTCATCATTACTATCTTTACCATAAATTTCATTTCCTATAAACATAATATGTCCAGTATTTATATTTATATTACCTTTATTTTCAAATAAATTACCGTCTTTTTTAGTTCCAATTATAGAAAAATTTGAATTACTACTAACACTATTTATATAAAAAGTATAACCATTATTTATATAAATGTGATTATTATTTCCAGAAAAAAATATTCCGGTCACATTATCCTTTGTAATATCTGCATTTATATCTAAATTTTTGTCTTTTACAATGTAATTATAGTATAATTCTCCACCTTTTTCGTTATTAAAAATTGATTTTAATATTTCTTTACTTATTGATTCTTGATCTTTGCTACCATCATATATTTGAGTTTTAAATTCATCGGAATCGTTTTTATAATATATACTATCAGGTGTAATAAATATTGTTCCATTTTTTTCAGTGTCTAATAAATCTGCTTTAGCACTATAAAAAATACATAGCACCAAAAGTGGTACAATTATATTAAGTTTATTTTTCATTATTATCCTTAATTTATATAATATATATAATATTCTGTGTTTTTTGATAGTCAATAATTCTTTCTAAAATAATAAAACAAATTACTTGTTAATAATGATATGTTTGAATCTATATTGATATTATAAGTGAAACTTAGACCATAATTAAACGCAAATCTATCCATTGTATCACTGTCATTAATATGATATTTAAGATTTACAGAATTTTTACATCAAAACCTTCAGTTGCACTTGATAATATATCATAGGACATTCCAAGTTTAAAACTTAATATCATAACCAGTTAGATATTCTTGTGGTAAATCATATCTAAGATTTATAATTTATCTTTATTCTTTAATTTAAGAATATCATATTTTGAATATAATAAGAATACTATAGATTTTATATTTAAAACTCTATAGCTGCCTTCTAAATCATTTTGGTCAAAATTTATTAAATTTATTTTTCAATATTATAAAATTAATAATTTTGCTCACTTATTTTTCTAGCTTCATCATCAGCTATTAGAGCATCTATTATTTCATCTAGATCACCTTCTTTAGTGATTTGATCTATTTTATATAATGTAAGATTAATTCTATGATCAGTAACCCTATTTTGTGGATAATTATATGTTCTTATTTTTTCAGATCTATCACCACTACCAACTTGTTCTTTTCTATCCGCAGCTCTTTCACTATCCCTCTTTGTTCTTTCCATTTCATATAATTTAGCTCGCAAAATTTTCATTGCCTTATCTTTATTTTGATGTTGTGATTTTTCATCTTGTTGCCTAACTGTTATACCTGTTGGTATATGAACAATTCTTACAGCGCTATCGGTGGTATTTACACATTGTCCGCCAGGACCACCAGCCCTACAAACACTAATTTCAAGATCTTTATCTTCTATTTTTATATCAACATCTTCAACTTCTGGCAATACTGCTACAGTTGCTGCTGAAGTAT
>CALXRO010000051.1 GCA_944390875.1 uncultured Rickettsiales bacterium | reverse complement strand
GTGTTGTATTTTCTATTCATTTTTTCAAAAATAAAACTGTTCATCTTCTTTACCTTTTTTTGAAATTATGGTTATAACATTAATTAAATTTTTCTCATCTGTTATTGAAACATGAATCTTTATTTCTATTATATCAATTTTATATAAATTTTCAATAATTTTTTTTGCTTTTTCACTTAAAAGTATTTCTGGCTTTCCATAATTATTATTCAAAATACTTATGTCTTTAAATTCTATACCACGCCCAAGACCAATGCCAAGCGCTTTTAAAAATGATTCTTTTGCTGAAAATCTTTTAGCTAAAAAATTATTTTTTTTGTTTATTTTTTCTATTTTTCCAAATATCATATTTTCTTCCTCTGATAATATTTTCAACAAAAATTTACTACCAAATTTGTTGAATATTTTTTTAATTCTATTAGAATCAACTAAATCAATACCTAAACCTAAAATCATTATTTTTTATTTATGTTTTCATAAATATCTAACATTTTCCCATACATATTATCAAAAGTATAGTTGTGAACAATATTATTTCTTGCATCTTCTTTAATTTTATCAATTTTTTCTTGTTCCATGTTTATTACATGATCAATGGTTGAAGCGAATATAACTGGATCTTTTGAATTTACTAAGAATCCAGTTTTTTGATCTATAACAGTTTCAAAAATACCACCTATACTAAAACCTATAAAAATTTTTTCCATTGATTGTGCTTCTATTGATATTCTACCAAAAGCTTCTGGCCGTATACTTGATGAGACAATTATATTTGATAACGCATATAATGCTGGCATGTCATTTATATCATCGTATATTCTTACATAATTTTCAAGATTATATTTATATATGGCATTTTCAACGCTATTCACATAATTTGGATTTTTTTTTATATCGCCGACCATAATACATATATAATTATTACATTTCAGATTTTTTAAAACTTTTAAAAATTGCTTTTGGCCCTTTTGTTCTGTAAATCTTCCAGGAACTGTGATTATTATCTTATCGTCAGGTAGTTTTAATTTTGATTGTAATATAATTTTTCTACTTTCACTGACATTTGCTTGACAATAGGTATTTGTGTCAATACCTCTATGTACAACATCTATTCTTCGCCAATTTTCTCCACTATTCTTTAAAAAATTTTTGTAATTATTTAATATAGCGCTTTTTACAGCATTAGATACAGCTATTATATAATCACTTTTAAGTATTCCAGAATTATATTTTTTCTTAAAGAAAGAACTTTTTTTAAAGATCCCATTAAATTGTACAACACCTATTATTGGCACTTTTAGAGATCTACATGCGTAGTAACAGCTCCATGCAGGAGCTCTAGATTCAACTTGGACAATATCTATATTTTCGCTTTTTATTATTTTTTTTATTTTTTTTATGTTATTAAGTATTACAAACGGATTTTTACTTTTAACGTTCAAATTAAAACATTTTACTCCATAATAAGTAAGTTTACTAATTAGTATACCACCACTAGAAATTAGAAACAAATTTAATTTTTTCGCTTCATAATTTTTTTTAGCAAATTCAATCATTCCTATTTCAACACCACCACTATTCATAGTTGGTATAACAAATAAAATATTCTTCTTTTTATCCATCTTAAATCTATTTTATAACATTAAAACGTATTATGACCTTATTCTTGTCAATCGTATCTTCAAATACAAAACCTTCTGAAGTTTTATCATTTTTATCTATGTTTGATATTCTGAAAGATTTCGCTAGTGTTTGTTCTGATATATAATTTTTAAATTTTTCAGCAGATTCAACTAAAAAATTATATTCGGTATAAATATTTAATTCTATTCTGTCTGATAAGTTTAAATTTGCATCTTTTCTAAATTGTTGAATAATTCTTACTAAATCTCTAGCCATCCCTTCTTGTTCAAGTTCTTTTGTTATATTTAAATCTAATTGTATTAGTATTTCATAATTATCAACAACAAAAGTATTTGTTTGTTTTGGTTCTATGGTTAATTTAAATTCATCGTTATTCAAAATAAAACCACAAATATCCAATTTATCATCTACAATTTTCCACTTATTTTCTTTTGTAGCTTTTATAAGTTCAGGCATTTTTACACCAACTTTATATCCTATTTTCTTAAAATCTAAAATAAGTTTTTTTGTTGAGAAATCGTCAATATTTTCAATAAATTCTATATTTTTAACATTTATTTCATCAATTATTATATTTGAAAATTCTTTTATTTCTTCTATGTTTTTACCTATTATTGTTATCTTATTTAGTGGCAATCTTACGCGTAAATTATTTTTGTCCCTGACAAAAAGAGCACAACTACATATAGCTCTGACTTTATCCATTTTATCTACTAATTTTTGATCCGTTTCAAAATCATCAAGATTTGGGAAATTTTGTAAATGTACGGATTTTATACTACTCATCTATATAAATTTACTTGAAAAGTTATTTAAAATAAACTATATAAAACTCAAAAAAGAAAAACAAGTTTGATACTAAAAAAATACAATATTTATCTTATAAAAAATTTATTAAAATACACATCGATGACAGTACTTTTAATAGCTGGTGTTGCTTGGTTAACAAGATCAGTAGGTTATTTTAATTATATCACAAATTATGGGTTAAACTTAACTGATTTTATTAAAATAATTTCTTGTTTTTTACCAAACATATTAGTTTTAATAATACCTTTATGCTCTTCTATGGCTACCATAATTTATTATACAAAAGTAAGTCAGAATAATGAGTTAGTAATTTTAAGAAGTTCTGGGCTAAATAAAAAACAGTTGATAATATCTCCATTTTTTAATGCTATTTTAGCATGTATAATTTCTTATTTTATAATGTTTAATATTGTGCCCAAAACGAATTTAGTTTTTGAAAATGTTAGAGAATTAATAAGAAAAAATTTTGTAAATGTCCTAGTTAGTGGTAGTGGTTTTAAAAGTTTTAATAATTTTAGATTTTATTTAAAAGAAGTAGAAGGAAATAAATTGAAATCATTAGTTGTTTTTGTTGGTGATTTAAATAATGGGGATAAATTAGTGTATTCAGAAGATGCTGAGGTAATAAACGAAGATTTTTTAAAATTAAATAATGGCAGTATGTATTATTTAGATAAAAATAAGAATAACTCGATAACAAAAACAGTATTTTTTGATGAATACATAATTAAAATAAAAGATTTTTTCCCAGACAATAATATTAATAAATACAACAACAATATTGAATTTCTTACTATTAGAAAATTACTAAGTTTAAAAAAGAAAAACACTGAAGTTATTTCGGAAATAATGTATAGATTTATGAATCCATTATTACCGCTTGTATTATCATTATTAAGTGTAACTTTAATTCTTAATATAAACTTTTCAAGAAATGAAAAAAATACAGGTAGCTTGCTTATTTTTGCATTAGATCTTATTATTTTTGCTATTTTTACATATTCATATAATTTAGCAAAAAAGAATATTTTTGGAATTTATGTGATGTTATTTTCGATATTATTACCAATTATTTACATAATTATAGATATAGTTAGAGATGATAGAAAAAATTTTACCAAGTAAATTATCAAGATATTTGATTAAAAATTTCCTAAAAATGTTTTTATTGATATTTTTAATATCTTTTATGATAGTGTTCGTAATTAATTTTTTTGAATTTTCTCCAAAGATGCAAAAATATTCTATAGATAGTCTTATATCCTTAAAAATAATATTTTTTCGTACAATGCCTATCATAGAAGCCATAATGATGTTTATTTTAGCATTAGGAATTAATTTTGAACTAATAAGAATATGCGATAAAAGTGAATTAACTATAATTTATATGTCAAACTATTCACCTTGGAGAGTTTTAAAAACAATAGTAATAACAGCTGTTACGATAGGTATTTTAAATATAACTTTGTTTAATAGACTATCAATAAAATTGTATAATATTTCTGAAAAATTATTTCTTGAATCTATTGATGAAAGTGCTGAAGTAAAATATCTAGAATCAAAATATGGCATATGGTTAAACTTAAAATTGTCAGATGAAGAGGACTTAATAATAAAAAGTAACAAAGTTTTTATAGATAAACTAGTTTTTAAAAAAATAGACGGGATTATAATTAGTGAAAATGGCAAGTTATTAAGAAAAATAACTGCTGATAATATGCAAATATGTGATAATGAAATTATATTTAATAATCTTGTTTATATTGAAAAATCCGAATTAAATCATTGTGAAGAAAAAGTTGTAATGATGACTAATGTTGATGATAAATTTATAAAAAAGCAATTGAGGAATAATTATGAAAAGTTAAAACTTATTCCATTTTTGATTCTTAAGAAATTAATTCGTGATTATAAAATTGCTGGTTTGGATATAAATAAGTTTGAAGCTAAAATGTTTAATTTTATTTCAATACCTTTTTACTATGCTTTTATATCATGCTTTATATTTATAACTGTAAAAATTAATCAAAGAAATTCAAAAAATATGTTCGATACTTTAAAAATAGTGCTTATGGTTATATTTTTGTTTGTTGTGCAATCTATTATTTCTGAATTATCAGTATATGGCTTAATTTATTCTTATTCTAATTTACTTTTTGCTGTTTTTTTGCTTGTAGTTATGTTTAAAGAATTAATAAAAAAAATAGAATTAGTCTAGTTAAAATATATATTAAAAACAAAAATTTTTACAAATTAAACCATGATTGCTTTAATAAAAAATAAATATTATAATCACACTAGGCTTAAATTTATATAAGGCAAATGTTAGTAATTCCAATGTTCAGAGAGTCTTGGATATCAATAAGATCCAACAAACTGAGATCATTTTTAACCATATTAGGTGTATTAATAGGTGTCTGCGCGGTAGTTCTTATGGTAGCAACTGGACAAACAGTGAGAAACGAGATAAACAAAGAGCTTGAATCTTTTGGTGGTAATAAGTTAATAATAGGTCCAGGAAGATCAACTAGAGGCGGTATTAGTAGTAGTGGTAGTAAGTCATTTTTAAGTTATAACGATTATTTAGCTATTAAGGGTGTAAAAGATGTTAAAGATGTAGCAGCTACATTTTTAGCAAGCGCTATGGCTATATATGGATCTTATAACTGGCCAACTAAAGTTTTTGGTGTGACGACAGAATATTTTAGTCTTGAAAATTATGAATTAGAAAGTGGTAATTATTTTAGTGATCAAGACGTTTTGGACGGTCTACCATATGCAGTTATAGGACAAACAATAGTTGAAAATTTATTTAATGAAGGAGAAGATCCTATTGGCGCAACAATAAGAATTAATGGTTCTCCATTTACTGTTATAGGTGTTTTAAAAGAAAAAGGTAGTGGTATGGGTGGTAGTGATTCTGATGATATAATATTAGCGCCTTTATATACAGTAAAAAGAAGATTAAGTAGAAATAAGATTCCAGATTCTGTTGCTATGATAACGGTTATGGCAAATGACGAAGAATCTTTACCTTATGTACAAAAAAGAATAGAAGTTTTGTTGCAAGAAAGGCATAAAATTGCAGTTTATGAGGAAAATGATTTTGAAATTATGAATTTAAAAGAAATAGCAGATAAAGTTAATAATATAGGTGTTATTTTGTCAATATTATTAGCTTCAATTGCATCAATATCATTAATTGTTGGTAGTATAGGTATCATGAATATGATGCTTGTATCTGTTACAGAAAGAACAAGGGAAATTGGTATTAGAAAAGCTATAGGAGCAAAAGATGGTGATGTAATGATACAATTTTTGTTTGAATCTATACTTATATCTATGGTTGGAAGTTTTATTGGTATGATCTTAGGAATAATATTTTCACAAATAGGTGGTTATGTTTTAAATAAAGACGTTCCAATAAGTATAACAACAATACTAATATCTATTTTTATAGCTATATTTGTTGGTATTATTTCAGGTATAGTTCCTGCAAAAAAAGCAACAAATCTAGATCCTATAGACGCATTAAGGTATCAATGATTTTTGATTTTTAACATATAATTATAAATTAATTTTTATTTTTATTTTTTTCTTTTGTTTCGAAAACGTTACCGATTTCTTTTACAGCATTGTCTATTTGTTTTTTATTAAACAAATTAAGATCATTTATTGCGCTATTTATATTTTTTAGTTTTTTAATGTTATTATTTACATTTTTTGCTTCAGGTACAAGATTTAATTGCTCATCAATAATCTTTTTAGTAAAATTTCTTGTGACACCAACAGGGTCTTTAATAAGCTGATTTGTTAACAAAGAGCCACCAACTTGTTCTATTTTTTTAGTATGTTTTCTACTTATATTTTTTGGTATATTTTTTATTGATTCCTTTAAGGCGTTTTTTGCCATGTCTAATAAATTGTTAGCTTTTTTAAATGTATTTGAGAAGAATTGTTTTGCTTTTTGTTTTATAGAATTAATTTTCTGTCCAATTTTACCTTTTAGAAACTTTTCTACATTTTTATTAGAAAAAATATCATTAATTACTTTTTTAAAGTTTTTCTTTATTTCTTTAGGAAGAAGACTAGCTACAATATTAAAAGGATATCTAATAATACTTGCTATTATTGGAATTTTATTACCTCTATATAAATTTTTAAAATTATCTTCAGTTAGTACATTTTTTATTAATGGTTTAATTAATATTTTAAACAAGAAAAAACTTGAAGGAAGTGATTTAATAAATCTCAGTGCTGCATTTCTAATAAAATTAAATATCTTTGCTACAACTTCACTATTTTCAAATAACATTTTTGTAAATACTGATATTGCTTTGAGACTTATTCTAGAAAATCTATTCGATTTATTTTTCAGATTTTTTGCTTTTTCTGGTAAGCTTTCCATAAAATTTGTTTTTTATTTTAGACTGATAATATTTAATATCGATTTATTTTCAACATTTTTTGGTATTTAAAAATTAATCATGTACAAAACAATTTCCCTCCTTGAAAAACAATAATTTATTTTCTATCATGTGCACAATGTTATTATTTTTAAAAATAAAGGGCTTTATGTTTAATATAATACTAATTTCGTTTTTCATTACAAGATATGTATATGCTGGTTCTAATCCGCTTAATGAGATTACAGCAACCACAGGCGGTATTGCTTTTAAGCCTGATGGCAGCACAATATACTTCAAACAAAGTGAAGCAATTAATGAAGGTTTTTCAAATGCTAATGTTCAGACATACAAAATACAAAGTAAAGATATTATCAACATAATTACAAGTAAAGGATATTTAAATCACAGCAAACTCAGCAATGAAGAGTCTGTTTACATAAATCAAATTACAGATGAGCAAAAAGACGGTGAAGGAATTAATGTTGATAAATCTACTGTTTTCTATAGTGATAATAATTTAAATCACAATGGTTATAAAGCATATAATACATTATTAACTTTCAGTCAAGGTCTCATGGCTTTTAACATGAATTTTACTACTGCAGATTTAAATGTTTTTATAGTTGAAAAAGGTTTTAAATCTTTAGATGATAAAATCTTACCTGTTTTTGGTATTTTCAACATAGGAGCTAATGGTGATAATAATGCTGCAAATTTTATTATTGCTGATGATAATGACGGTAGTGGTATAGCAATATCAATCCAAAACCAATACCTCCTCTCTGAAAAGAATTTACTTAAAAATGCTTTTATTTCTAATAATGGCGACATAGTTTTACAAGATGAGTACAACATTATAGCAGGTAATTCATTAATCAGTGATAATGATAGATTTATAGAATCTTATGCAAAAACATCAGGTAATGGTGATAGTATAACAGTTAATAAAGAAAAGATAATTATAAACGATGTTTCTACAGGTCAAGCTTTTTTTAATGCTACTAATGGTGATATTATTATTAACAGTAATGCAACGGGTTATTATCCACTTTTAGATGGAAGCGGTTCTATAACAATATCAACAACTGGTGGTACAAAAAAAATTGCAGGCTTTGCTAAGGCAGATCGAAATATTAGTCTTACCACAGGAAACATGATTGTTGATGTGACAGCAATTGATGATAATGCTAATATGTTTTTTGCTAATGAAAATATAACAGCAACAATAGATAAATTAACATTTAAAACATATAATGATAATTCTGCAAAATTAGCAAAAAGTGCATTTAAAGGAAAGGATGTTAAGGTTACTTTGGATTCACTTACATTCGATGGGAAAGCTGACTTTGGCACTAATGTCTATTTAATTGAAGCGACAGGTGGTAATGCTAAGTTAACTATTAATGATTATATGGATACTGCTTATTTTAACAGTACTTATCAGAAACTTTTTTCTGGTAATGAAACAATAAGAGAATTAATTGTTAGTTTAAAAGGTGATGGTAGTAATTTTAATGTTATTTCTAATAAATTAACAAATCTTACTATAACATTAGATAATTCAAAAGGTGAATTTAAAGCACCTAACGGTATTTTATCTGTTAATAATGCAGATGCAAATTTAACGTTAAATTTTAAGGATTTAACAAATCTTGCAACTTTTGAAGGTAACATTTTAGAAAATGCTAGTACGAACAAAGCCATACTTAATATTAATTTTAATAATTATAAAAATAATGTTGATTTTAGTAGTTTAAATTTTCTTGTTAGTTCAAAAGAAAGAGCAGAATTAAAAATTATAGGTAATGATTTTAATTGGGAATTAGCTAATAGAATAGGAGAAAAACTAGTTAAAACCAAGAATGGTGCAGCAACAATAACTATAGATCAACTTGATTTAACTAAAATAGATGGTAGTTCAGATCAATTCAATGGTTTTAATTTTGGAAATAATGTTACAGGGAATATCGAACTTACAATAGACAAAATATATACATATGAGAATACTAAAATCAATGGATTAGTTAGTAGAGATAATGACTATGATTTAAATGTTAAAGTAAATAGTGATATTGTATTAGATGGGCCTAATACGTCTATTGGTTATTTAGCTTTAAGTAAGAATAATGGCTCTGCTACTTTTAATTTAGATGGTAATAGTAAAGTTATTAAATTATTTGGAGGTACTGCTATTAATGGAATTTTAGTCAACTCATCTGGAGGCAATGCAAATCTTCTAAATATGACAGGTGGTTTAAATATAAAAGGAGCTAAATTCAGTACTAATGGTTTTCTTGTTAGAGTAAAAAATGCAGGTACAACAGCAACATTAGGTAATAATAATGCAGATATAACTATAGAGAGTCTTGGTGTTAGAGACGATAGTCAAAAAAGCACAGGTCTTATAGGATTAAGTGATAATAATGGCGGGCGTATAGCAAAAATTAATGGTAAGAAGTTTAGTTTAACAAAATCCAAATTTGGTGCAATAGTAATTGATGAA
>CALXRO010000050.1 GCA_944390875.1 uncultured Rickettsiales bacterium | reverse complement strand
TTCCTCAGCTAATGCTTGATGAAATATAACAGTTGATGGTGTTAAAGCTGGTAAAGTATTTGCTTCTATTAATATTATTTTATTTTTATCCTGGTTGATAAATATATCTAGTCTTGCGTAGTTCTTTATACCTAATGCTTTAGCTGCTTTTTCAATATTATTTTTTATTATTGAAACAAATTCTTTAGTTATTATATTCTCAGGTGGTGGCGTAATATTTATGCCAGTACCACCTTGAAACTTTTCTTCAATCGTTAATATTTTATTATTTGCTATAGTTATACTTGGATTTAGGGAATGATAAATATTATTTTGTTCAACAACTCCTACTGTTAATTCAAGCCAACCTGTATTTTTTTTGTAAATTATTTTATCATTTTCTATTATTATTTCATCCGTGTCTATAAAAGTCTCAAGCAAAAAATCTTGTTTAGTATTACTTGGAATTTCAATTATATTATTTTGATTTTTTAATGTATTTGCAGGAATATATGGAGCATTATCTTCTAAAATATCTATATATGATTTAAAATCATCAATATCATATATTCTTGCCACACCTGCTGAACTACCATCATTACAAGGTTTTATTATAAATATATTTGAATTTAAATCATTCGTTATTTTGTCCCAAAAGTCTTTGAAGTTATCTATGGAATAGTTTTTAAAATCATTAATATTAAACTTAATTTTTGGTGCAGTTATTAAAGTTTTGTCTTTTAGATTTTCAATAATTTTTCCTGTTTCATACTTATTCATACATAATTTTGAAGTTTTTGAATTAGATCCATTAAAACAAATACTATTTTTCGCTAATTCTTCCTGTACCGATCCATCTTCTCCTTTGCCTCCATGTAATGCTAAAAAAACAAAAGCTTTTTCTTTTTTTGATATTTTTATGAAATCATTAAAAGAATGTTTTACTGGTAATTCAATTTTGTAATTATCAAATTCTAGTTCTGTTCTTATTTTATTTACTAATAGCTGTAATATATCAATATTATTATTTGCATTTATACAATTATCATATATTTCTTCAACTGTGTGATTTAATGTATAAGAGTAAGGAAGGTACCAAATATCTCCATTATAGTCCATAAGATATGGTCTAGGTTCATATGATTTTGATTTTAGTAATTTTAACCAAACATTTGTACCACTCATAAGAGAAACTTGTCTTTCTGCGTTGCTACCACCAAAAATAACATTTACTTTTTTTCGTTTATTAAAATTTTCTCCAATTTGTGGAAAACTAATATTATTTTTAATACAAGCTGATTTTAAAACATGAATTATAAAATCACTATGTGTCATTCCAATTTTTGAAGATTGCTGGAAAACAAAACTATTCTGTTCCATACCTGGAGCTATATTTATATCAGAAAACCAGATACGGCCATCGTTTAAAAGCCAACCATCGATTCTTATTATATCTTCAAAATTCATTATTTTAAAGATTTCTTCCGCATAATATCTGATTTTATTTATATCTTCGTCTTTGAATCTAGCTGGAGTATGACATCTTGTTTGTGCTGTTGGTAAATATTTTTTTCTATAATCAAATATTTGATAATTCTCATATTTCATTTCTATTTCTGATGGTATTAGAGCTACTGGTTTACCATTGTTTAAATTTTGTATTACTATTATAGTAAATTCACGTCCAAGACAAAATGGTTCAACTATGACTGGCATCATTTTTTGTTTGAATAATAATTCAGTTTTTTCAATAGCTTCTTGATATGAATAAACACAATATACACCTATTGAGGAGCCGCCATTTGTTGGTTTTACAACTGCTTTTTTAAGTTTATTTAAATCAAAAAATCTTTCTATTATTTTTTGATTTTCTTTTTTATTTTCAGTAAAGGATATTGAAGGAAACATAAAGAATCCACTTTTAGACAATTTATCAGTAGCTTTGACTTTATCAAAACCTTCTTTGCATGATTTACTACTATTACCTACGAAAGGTATATTATTATTTTCAAGGAACTCTTGTAAAGTTCCATCTTCTCCATAACTACCATGAATTACTGGAAAAACTATACTAACTGATTTTAACTTTAATATAAATTCTTTTTCTGATAGACTATGACATTCAGTTTTTATTTTAAAATCAAAATCAGAAGGAGTATTTGAATACAATTGTTTTTTATCTATTTCGTATGGATTTCTATCTTGATCTATATAAAATATTTTAATTATTATATTTTTGCATTCTAAATGGTCGGCAACTGATCTAGCAGAATTAAGTGATATTCCTCTTTCTAATGATGGTCCGCCACAAATAATTCCAACAGTAAATATTTTGTCTTTTTTTGAATTATTTATTTTTATATTGCCTATCTTTTCTTCTATAGCAGAAGTTATTAATTCTTTTATTGTCAAATTGTTTTTTAGAGAGTAGTTTTTTATGTTTTTTTGTAATTGTTCTGTTATTTCTATATTTAATCTCATTATATGATAAAATGATAATATTAATATTATGAAGTTATGATAATTATTGTCAATAGTATTAACAACTTAAATTTATTTTTTATAAGAAAAACATAAAATAAGTAAACTTATATTTAGATCAGAAAAAAGACTAAATAAATATAAAACGAAAATCGAAATTATAGAAAGAAAAATAGAATTTATAGAAAAACAACTGATGTAATTGTTAACACCTCCTTAAATATAATAATTATTCTTCAGAAACAATCACATAAAGATTCTGAAATATAGTTCTTGGCATAACACGATCTCCTGTTTGAAATCAGTTTTTTTATTCATTTAATTATTTTGTTGACATTATTGCATACTTTTTTATTTTATCTATTATAATAACAATATAGGATTGTAGAAAGTTTAGTTTATGATTATTAATAATAAGAAATATAATCTTATGGATAGTATAGTTACAGATGAACTTAAACC
>CALXRO010000049.1 GCA_944390875.1 uncultured Rickettsiales bacterium | reverse complement strand
TACTTACGGTTTGAATATAGATGGATTTAGTACACTTACAGACAGTAATCTTAGTGGTTTACTAGAGACAATTACAAAAAAAGAGGAATTAGAAGCATTTCCAGATTTTGTTAGTGAATACATAAATGAAAAAGAACTTAATATTTTATTAAAAAAAGAAATCAATGGCGAAAAATTTTTTGATCTATTGCCAGTTGATTTTAAAATAAATCTTATAAAAAAAGAAAAGAAATTTATAAAAAAAATACCTAAAGAATCAATAGAAATATTATTTAGTAAAATGAAAAATAAAGATTATGAAAAAGAGAATTTATCATACATTATACCAAAATTAGATTTAAATAATTCCCATATATTAAATAAAATAATAACGAATGGTAGAGTGTTATTTCAATATTTAACTGAAGATCAGATAAAAGACCTCTCAGATGAAGCCATATCCAAATTAGATAAGGCATGTCTACTATCTATAGCTGAAAAAAATAATTTAAAATATTTACCAAATCCAAATGCTATAAAAATTGAAATATTTAGTGGACTAACTGATGAAGTAAAAAATAAATTTTCAAGGGAACAGTTACTAAATTTAGATAAAGAGCATTTTAATGTAGCTATTGAACAAAATTTTGTAAATATCCCAAGATCATTTGAAGAAGTTAAAGAATTTATTAAGGATGAAAATTTTCCAGAACATATAGCAGAGTATTTTATTACAAAAATACCGAAAAAAGATATTATTTCACAAATTAATGATATACCTAATAAATATATGTTTTTTATAACTGAGGAAAATATAAAAAATTTACCTAAAGAATCTGCTATACAACTGGCTAGAAATAATAAATTACAATATTTATCAGATATACAGTTAAAAAACCTAAATAATTTGGATTTATATAACAAATACGATATAAATAAATTGTCAGGAAATTTAACAGAGGATCAAGTCAAGACACAATTAAAAAGTCTAATAGAATCTGACAAATTACAATATTTACCAAAAGAAGTTATTGGAACAATAACTGATAAAATAATTAAAGATTCTGGTGAAGATTTTATTAAACAGTTATCAGTTGAAACATTGGATTATTTATCGGCTATTAATGGAGATGGAGTTGTTATAGCTAACAAAAAAATATGTGCAATAGACTTAAATTCCATAGATATTGAAAAATTTAAACAACTTAAACCAGAAACAATTAAAAATTTTAGTTCTGAACAAATAGGAAATCTAGATAAAATACATTTAATGGAAATACTTCCAAAAATGACTAAGGAACAAGCCAAAAATATTAGTTTAGAACAATTTGATACAATTTATAAAGAAGACAAAAATTATATTACCTCTGAAATTATAGCAGGTTTAGATCCTAAAATTATATGTGAACAAGATGAATTTTTAAAAAATTTAACTAAAGAACAAGCTAAGAGTTTAAGTAGAGAGCAAATAAGTACTATAGCTCTATTTAACAAATTATCAATATTATCAGTGGATACCTTAAAAAAGATATCTAAAAAAATCAAATTAAAAGATATACAGCCTGGTGAAATTAAAAAATTACACAACGAAGGCAAACTAAATGTTTTAGGTCATGTATTTAGAGATTTAGATCCTACAAAATTGAGTGAAGAAGAGTTAGAAATTATAAGAAATACGGATTTTTTAATAAAAAATAAAAATATCAAAAGTAAAGAAAATAATGAATTTTTTAATACTGGATTTTTTGATGACTATGTATTAGATTATAAAAATATAAATGAGATCTTTGACAATTGTATTGAAGAAAATAATTGGCAAGAACTAAGAGAACGTACTTCAAAAATATTTTTAGATGGTAAGGAAAAAAATATTAAGAACATAAATGGAATCATAGATGATAGAGTAAAAAAAACAAAAAAAGACGTTTTTGGTTATAGTGATAAAATTGAATTATTAAAAATAAAATTATTAGTCAATAATAATGATGTTAGCAAAATTAAAGAAATATATAACAAAATTACTGATTCTGTTGAAAATTTATTAAATTCACCAACTTTTTCACCATTTGAGGATGTTGCTAAGATTAAAAATTTGTTGTCTATAGCTAATGACAATAATTTTAATTCAGATTTAAGAGAGAAGCTATTTAAACAAATTACAAATATGACAGATCAATTTGAAGAAAAAAATTTTACTAATAAAGGAATAACACCAAGTAATGATATGTTAAAACTAAGACGCGAAATATATGTGAGTTATATGGATCTTTTAGTTAATAAATACCAAGATATTTCAATAGATAATATAAGTTCAAAGAACGATAGTGATCTTTCATTACATGAAAGAGAATTTAAAACATGTATTCAAAAAGCAGAAATAAACGATGGAATATCAAATTCTTTAAAAAATTCATACGATACATATAAAATGCTTGGAATTGGTGTACTAAAGAGATGGTTGATAGCTAAATTTTCGTCGGTTGGTGTAGTAATGGGTACAGCTTTTAAGGCAGTGGCTGTTTCTATGACAAAAAAAGAAATAGATTATAATAATGAATTAAATGCCGCTATTTCTTTCGATAAGAACACTTTAAAAAAACAAAGAAAAAAACCTATATCTTTTTACAATAAAATTAGGATATTTTTTAGTAGAATTCTAAAACCTAAAAGGAAAATTATAACCAATAAACAACAAAATAATATTGATGCTCTAGGATATAATAATCATATTAAATATGATAATAATAAATTACTTAAAAAACAATTTGAAAAAACAAAAATATCAAAAATTGATAAGATAATTAATAATTATAAGAATAATAAGACAAATATAAAAAGTCATGCTCAAAATATTCATATAGAATTAGCTAATTTAAAAATTAAAGCTATAGAAGAGGAGGCTAAAAGGAAAAAGCTAATTTTAAATCAAAAAGAAGTAACAAACCCAGTAGTTGATGCCAAAAATAAAGAACTAGAAATACAAAAAATTGAAAAACAAAAAGAAAAAGATATTAATGATGTCAAATGCAAACTATGTAAAAAACTTATTTCTTCAAATAAAGAAAATTTACAAAAATTTGATTCATATATTAATGCTATAGAAGAATGTAAAAATAAAATTAATAATATGTATGATTACACAAGTAAAGATGGTATAACACCAATAGTTAAAGAAATAGAAAATTCAGGAAAAATACATTTAAATTCAGATATTGTTGAAGACTTAGCTGTTTCAATTGAAAATAATCTTAACAATGATGATATATTGCCTAATTTAAAACAAAAAAATATAGAAAAAGTTAATCCCATTTTAGAAAAAGAAACAGCAAATGGCAATTTAAATATACAGGATCCAAAGATTGCTCAAAATTTAGCAACAATGCTTAAGGCAATGGATAAATTTATAGCCACTCAAATGGCTATATCTTATGCATCTACTGTGGGTTTAGATGCCGTAAGACAAAAAGAACTAGAGAGAGAAAAAGCAAGGATTAACGATATGCAACAGAAACTTAAAGAAAATGGAACAAATCATTTAGCTATTAGTAGCGAGCAGGAACTAAGAATATATTAAATATCAAAAATTAAGTTTCTTATATCAAATTTTTTCCATTGTTCAAGGAACTCATCAAAATGTGGTTGATTTTTTTGTTTAAGATATTTTATAAGGTTTTGGTTCATATTTATAAAATTACTTTTATTAGTTAATCCTGATAGCAATGCATAATTCAAGTATATTAAATATGTATTTAAAACATCAGTTTCACAGTAGTCATCTATAGTTTTAATTAAGTTCTGATCATACAAATCTATTACTTTCGAACCATCTATACCAATTTTACCAGGCAATCCTAGTATACTACATACTTCATTCATTTTACATCTTGCAGATGCACCAAAATCAGATAAAGCTTCTAATAAGTCACAATGCCAATCTGTTGAATATCTTTGCAAATAATTATTCCATTTGTCACCAGCTTTAAATAATTTTTCTATAGATATTTCATATTTCATAGCCCTATATTTCATAACTGGCATATCAAAAGTTCTACCATTATAACTAACAATTCTTGGTATATACTTGCATAAATACTCAAAAAACTTTTCCGTCATTTCCTTTTCTGTGTTATCTAAACTTGATATTGTTCCCAACTTAATTATTTCGTAATATTCATAATTATTAATTTTACCAATTTCAGCTATTAATATACTTATTGAAACGACTCTGTGAAACGGTTGTCTTGGAAAAGGATTACCGCCTGAAACTTCAATATGATACTCTTCTAATTCTTTCCTTTTTTCATTTAAGTCTTCAGTAGTACTTCCTGTTAGATTTTCAAGTATATCAGTATCTGGAATAGTCTCTATATCAAATACAAAAAGTTTGTCAAGCATAAATTATTTATTTAAATATAAAATAATTATATATTGATTGTATTAAATGTCTAGCTAATTGTGTTTAATAACATAATTAAATATCCAAAGCGTAAAATTACATTATGCGCTTAATAAAAAATATATTAAATTAACATCTTGTAAAATTAACTAATTAATACTAATATAAATTTAGCTCAAAATTATTTTTTTTATGGAAAACAGTAAAGAAGATACGAACACAAAAGAAAAAAAGAAAAAAATTAAGAATACAGCAAGAGAAGTATCTATATATTTTATATTATACATATTGTTTAATTTTATTATCTTTTTAAAAGTAAAAAATGTAAGATTGTTTGTATTATTATTAGTCACTTCATCAGTAGCACTTATTCTTCGTGTTTGTTATATATTCATAATGAATAGCAACATATTTAATAATATAATATTTATAAAAGATATATCAAACAAAAATCAAAATATATTGACAAGTATGGATAGAGATAAAAAAACAATTGAAGAAGAAATGAAAAAGAATATTGATTTAAGTAAGCAACTAGAAGCTATGGAACAAAATTTAATCTCAAATAATAAAGCATTAAAACTTTTTTATGAAAAAACAAATAAACTAAACGATATAAACCAATTTTTAAAAAATACATTAATTAATAGTATATCTAGATCAAATAATATTAATAAAAACAATGGAAAGATAAACTCTATAGTATCAGATCTTTTAGGTAAAATAAAAGGATTTATAAAATTCAGAGAAGAAAATCAAAATCAAATTAATAAATTAAGAAGTGAAGGTAAAATTAAGGGAGGTATAGGTGATAATTTTATAAAAAGATTTGCTAGAAACTTATCTGGTTTTCTAAGAAGTAGAAATAGAAGTATAGCAATTGGAACAAATAGTTCAAGAGAAATTGGAAGAAATAATAATAGCAATAGTAAGAACATTAGTGAAAAAAATGAGTTATTCAGTAGTAATAATGAAAATAAAAAGGAAGAAGAAAAAATCAACTCTAAAGGAGAAATTACCTCTAATGAACTTAATGAAGTAAATAATAATAATATGAACAATAAACAAAATAATATCGTTAATGGTGTTAATAATAATATTGATAGTAAAAATATTAATGAACCACAACATTCTATTACAAATGAACAAAGTCGTTATATAGCAAATGAGCAACAAAATCATAATTTTACAGAAAAAGATAATAATATTAACAAAATAGAAAATACAAATAATATAAATAATCAGAATAGAATTATAAACAATAATCAACTACATCAAGAATTAAAAAATGGAATGGATACGGATACACAGGAATTAATGCATCTTCTTGAAGGTAGAGTTGTTGATATTAATGGAGATGGCACAGTTGCTGGTATACCAAAAGAATTTGCTGAAACTATTGCAAATGCTATTAATGGAGTTGAAAGCTTAGATAAAGAAATAGAATCGCAAAATTTAGAAGAATTTCTTACAAAAAATCCTAAATCAAATTTCAAATTAAATAATGATGACACAAAACTAACAAAGACAGATAATAATGAAAAATCGCACGTAGAAAATATTAAAGAAAAAACAATGTCTAATAATATAGAGCGAGGTCGTTCTGGTGGTCTCTCAATTTAAATTAATCTTTTATATATTATTAATTTTATATTATATATAATAGTATTATAAACTTTACTCTTGATTTTAAATAATAATTTAGTACATATTTAATAATTAATTATTTAATACTTTTTAATGAAAAAAATTATATCAATATTTTCTATATTTTTTATAAGCAAAAATGTACTTGCCATAGAAAGCAACCACTCTTATTTTAAAAACTCTGATTTTACCAATAACTATTCAGTTGAGGTAAAAGGATTAGGTGATTTTAATTTATTTTATAATAATGAAAGAGTTAATAGTAAAACAAGCGAATTTTTTGATCGCGATGTTAGCGTAGTTTTAAACACAGTACTAAGTAGTAATTATGATGAATCTTTTAGATATGGAATAAGATTTGTTGGTGCCGTTGACAGTGTGTTTGGTAGAGCTATGGGTGGAGAAATTTTTCTTGAAGGTTTTTTAGGAAAACTAGAAGTTGGTGGTCTTAAAGATGTAACTGAAACTATGAGAGTTGGAGCAGATACATTAGCAGTTGGTACTGGAGGTATTAGTGGTAATGCACCTAAATTTAATACATCAATTAATTTAATGGATTTTTTAGTTGCACCTGGAACTTTAATGAACCAAAATTTTGGTTATTATGATCAAGATTTACATGACAAGTGGGGTGGCAAATTTAGTACAAAAATAAATTATACAACTCCAGAATTTTTTGGTTTTCAATTTGGTATAAGTCTAAAACCTAATGTTGAAATTGATCATGGTAATATAGATGCTTTGGGACACAATGACGATATAAATGTTGGTCATTTTATTAGTACAGGTATTAATTATGTAAATACTTTCGGAGATTTTGGTATTTCAGCAGCAGTTGTTTACGAAGAAAACTTTCCAAGTAAAAAATCTTTTGGTGGTAAATTTAAGTCTGGCGAGGTTAGCCTCACTTTTAGTTATTATGGATTATCATTAGCTGGTTCTTATGGTATAAATAACAGAGAAATAAAAGATGCTAGATTAAGAGAATATCAATATAAAAATAAAGGTTATTACTTTACATACGGTGGTTCATACGAAATGGGATCTTTTTGTATAAGTGCTACTTTTTTTGATAGTACAAATGGCAATAATAGAAAACTCTGGTCTGATGCTTATGGTGTTAAATATAATATAAGTAAAAATCTGTCTTGGTATGGTGAATATATAGGTTATAAATTCTCTGGCAGTAATGAAGCTAACAAAAAGGGTAATGCTTTTGGTGTATTTACTGGAATACTGTTAAAATTTTAATGAAATACGATAAATTCGGAATTTTTTTAGAAAATGAAGATTTAAGCCAATATAGTGGATTCAAAGTTGGTGGTAAAGCTGAATATTTATTTATTCCAAA
>CALXRO010000048.1 GCA_944390875.1 uncultured Rickettsiales bacterium | reverse complement strand
CAAGCTATTTGCTCTTCAGGTAAAGGGTTTCTATTATCTGGTGGTCTACATTTTATAACATTACAAATATATAAATCTTTTTTTCTTGATAATCCAACTGACTCAAGTATTTTATCTAATAATTGTCCTGACCTACCAACAAAAGGTTTTCCTTCTTGATCTTCATAATATCCTGGAGCCTCACCTATTAACATTAGCTTATTGTTTGGTATTCCATCAGAAAATACAACATTTGTCCTTGTCTTTGATAATTGACACTTATCACAGTTTTTACAAAGAAGTTCTATTTTTTTTAATTCTTCGTACATGATTATTCTAAATAAATTCTAAAATGTATAACATAATAGGCGATAGATATAAAAATCCATCAAATCTATCTAAAAAACCACCATGTCCTGGTATTATATTTCCACTGTCTTTAACATCAAAACTTCTTTTAATGTAAGATTCTGTAAAATCACCAAGTTGCTCTATACAACAAAGCACTGGTGTTAATGATATAAGTATTGAACTATATTGTGGTAAAAATATTTTAACAAATATTCCACCAAAAAACATTGAACCAATTATACCACCAACTAATCCTTCATATGATTTTTTTGGACTTATTTCATTTATTTTGTGTTTACCTAGTTTTAGTACTTTCCCCACAAAATAAGCAAATGTATCAGTACACCAAACTAATACAAATAACCACATTAAAATACTTCTTCCATATCTATAACTAAATTTTATTTTAAGTAATGGTAATAATGTTAAGAGTGTGTAGAATATACCTATAAATGTCCATTGTTTTTGATTCTCAGCTTTTTCTGTAATATTATTCCATTCCATAGCCATAAACAGACCAATTGTAAATATAAAGCCAAAGCTAAAGTATATACTTTCTGAATATATAAAAATTAAAGTCAAAATACCAATACAAATTCCTGAGACACTTCTGATTATACCTTCTTTCATATAAACCTCATGTTTTTTACTAAATATATTCTATTTTAAGTTTTAGTTTACTGTCAATAGTTATAACATGACTTACAACTTTTTCAATACCTCTAATTGTGCTTATAAGATTTAATAACAATTCTAGTTCTTCTTGATCTTCTGCTATTCCTATTACATATGCAATACTATCTATAACTGAAACTTCATAATTTAAGGATTTTATTTTAGATCTAAAAAATATTTTCATATGTATGTTCTTTTCAAGAAAATAGTCACTAATTTTTGTTGAAAATAGGCTTTTTTTCTCTTTTACTACAATTTCGTTTAGTAAACTCCTAACTTTAAGATTATTCATTACTTTGTTAGCAAGAAATGTTTTTGTTTTTGAATCAAAAGCAACACCTGTCAACATTACTCTTCCTTCCATAACTTTTACATCATAATAAGCAAAATCTGCAAGATTATTTCTATTAAGGAAGTCAGATTTTTCGTCATCTATACTATCTTTTATTTGTTCTTCTATCATTAAATCTGACTTTACTTGATTTGAGTCTCTATAAAGTCTTGTTATTTTATTTGCTATATCACTACTTTTGACGACAGTTTTAGTACAGCTACTCAATACTGTAACTAGTATTAGACATAAAAATAGTAGTATATTATATTTATTATGATTATTCATTTTGTGAATTATCTAAGTTTCTTTTAAACTTAATATAAAATATCCATGAAAAAAATATAGATACTATATATAACAAACATATCAATGTTGCTGTGAAGAGAGTCTTTATTAGTAAACCTATCAGGAACAATGCTATTATTATTAATAAAAACTGTTTTTGCGTGTCTTTAAATTTTATTTTTTTAAAACAAGGCGTAGGTATTGTACTGCCTGCCATTAATGCTATGATTATTGTATTTATAATTACATAGACTGGCTCTATTTTTATATCAAATTCAAAAGATATAACCATCGGTAGCATAACTAATGCAGCAGCCATAGGCGCAGGTATACCTTTAAAAAAATATTTATTTAAAGGATTCTCTTTATCCTCGTTATTAAGAGCTACATTAAATCTTGCAAGCCTAATAGCCATACATGTAGCTAATAATAATACCGGAATCCATGCTACACGTTTATAAGTATCAAAATATTGCATATTCCAAAAATAAACTACAAAACCAGGCGCTATTCCGAAACAAAAGAAATCTGAAAGTGAATCAAGTTGTGCCCCAAAATCACTAGCCGCATTTAATTTTCTTGCAACATTTCCATCAAAGCCATCACAAAGGCATGCTATAATTATACAATACAAAGATGAAACAAAATCACTAACTATTGCCATTCGTACCGATAGTAAACCTACACAAAGTGATGATAATGTTATCATATTTGGTATTAGTTTCACTAACTCAAAACTTGCACTTTCCTCTTTTTCCATACTAAACCTCTTTGTAATTTTACTATTATTTTTTAATTCTTGCTATCACAGTTTCACCACCTATCATGGTTTGACCTATTTTTACACAAGGTACAACTTCTTCTGGCAAATATATATCAACTCTACTACCAAACTTTATTATACCATATTTATCACCTTTTTTAACTTCTTGACCTACATTTAAGTTACAAACTATTCTTCTTGCTATTAGTCCAGCAATTTGTACAAATGGAATTTGTATACCGTCCTTTGTTTCTAACACACATGATTGTCTTTCATTATCTTTACTATATTTATCTACTGAAATATTAAGAAAAGATCCTTCTCTATAGTGTAACTTAACAATTTTTCCATCAAAAGGAATCCTTTGAACATGAACATTAAAAACACTTAAAAATGTACTTATTCTTGTCCATTTTATGTTTTCATCCATTTCTAGTTCGGCTGGTGGTGCAACATTTTCTATAGCATCTACAACACCATCAGCTGGTGCTACAAAAACATCTTCTTCATCTGGTGTAAACCTTTTTGGGTCTCTAAAAAAGTAAAGAGACATTAGTAAAAATATAAATGCTAAAAAACCTAGTATATGTGATACTATTGCTAACAAAGCTGTTACTATAGCTGTTACAATTATCACATTGTATCCCTCTTGATTTATTGGAACAATTATTCTTTTAAATGTTTCTTTGAAGTTTGCCATTTATTTTTGTTTTTAAATAATAAGTTCATTTTATTTGGTTTTTTTTATAAATCAATTAAAGTTGTTCTTTAAATATTTTATATTCACATAAAAATCTATATATAAAGAATATAAAAGCATATTTTAAATACCATAAATAAACTAATAATATTGGTAATTTTTATAAATATTACCAAAAATTTCATTTTTTTATATTTTTTTAATTTCCCATTGACATTAAAAACAAATATAAGTATACTTGTACTGTCTTGGTGACGAAGTTCATAAAATGAACCTCTCGTTTCAATATTATAGTTTGATTTTTCAAACAAATTTTAATAAATATTAAATTTAGACAATGAAAGAAAAAGAAGGAATCCGAATTGTCCTAAAGGCGTTTGATGCCAATATACTTAATCAGGCTGTTCAGGAGATAGTTGGTACAGTAAAAAGAACTGGAGCTACAGTAATAGGTCCAATACCGCTTCCTACGAACACAAAAAAGTTTACGGTCATAAGGTCCCCTCACATTTATAAAAGAAGTATGGAGCAGTATGAAATTAAATCTCTTAAGAGATTATTAATAATAATGCCGGCACCACAGACCGTAGAGGCTTTAATGAAGCTAAATTTATCAGCTGGTGTCAATATTAAAATTTCCTTAAATGGAGGTAATGAATAATGACGGCTGTTATAGGTAGAAAGTTGGGTATGAGTAGAATCTACACTGATAATGGTGAGGTTATACCTGTTACTTTGATAAAGATTTATGAGAGTTTGATAAGTGATTTTAAAAAGTACGAAAACAAAGAATTTAATCACATAACGATTTCCTATGGTAAGGATAAAAAAACTGAAAGAAGAATAAAAAAACCTGTGCTGGGTTTTTATAAAAAGAGAAACCTTGAAGCTCATGATAAAATGAAAACTTTTAAAGTTGCTAAAAATGCTGAATTTAATATAGGTGATTTTATCGGTCTTAGTGCTTTAAAAGAGGGTTTTATTGTTGATGTAACTGGAATTTCCAAAGGTAAAGGATTTGCTGGAGCTATGAAAAGACATGGTTTTGGTGGTTTGGAAGCGGCTCATGGTGTTTCAATATCACATAGGTCAATAGGTGGAACCGGTACAAAAAGAAGAGAAGGTAGAGTTATGAAAGGTAAGAAAATGGCTGGTCATATGGGTTCCGAAAAAGTTACAGTTAAGAATCTTAAAATAGTTAAGATTGAGAATGATGATAATGTCATTTGTGTTAAAGGCGCTGTTCCTGGATGTAAAGGAACAGAGTTAATTATTAAAACATCCAATATGTAGGTAGTATTTATGCAATTATTAGTTTTAAATCTTAGTAATTTAGAAGAATCCTCCGAAAATATGGATGGTTTTGATTTTGATGCTAATGATGGAAAAAAATGTGTTCCATATGTTATTAAATGGCAAATGGCTAAAAATAGAGCTGGCACAGCTAAGACTAAATTAATGTCAGAAGTGTCTGGTTCTACAAAAAAAATAGTTAGACAAAAAGGTACAGGTGGTGCAAGACATGGTTCTAAAAGGGCTGTACAATTTGTTGGTGGTAGAACATGTTTTGGTCCTCAACCAAGAGATTTTGGTTTCTCCATCCCGAAAAAAATAATTAAGAAAGCATTAAGTTATGTTTTAAGAGATAAAATAAGAAATGGCAAGGTTATTTTAATAGAAGGAATGGAAAATGTTGAATTAAGTACTAAAAAATTAAATATAAAATTTAAAGATAAAAATATAGATAGAGCATTGGTAGCTTGTGAAGATGAATATAAAAATTTTAATTTGTCTTTAAGAAATTTATATAATTATAAAAATCTGCCAAGTAGTGCTTTAAATGTCTATGATCTTTTAGATTTTAATTATTTATTACTAGATAAAAAATCATTAAATAAACTTAAAGAGGTATTGTAATGGGTTTAGGTTATATTTATGATATAATAATTTCTCCGATTACAACAGAAAAGACGAGTTTGCAGTCATCGGAAAATAAGTTTACTTTTAAAGTTAAAGATTTTGCTACTAAGATAGATATAGAAAAAGCTGTCAAAGGAATTTTTGGTGTTGATATTATTAAAGTTAATATTGTTAAGACTAAAGGTAAAACTAAAAGGTTTAGGGGTAAAATCGGTAAAAAAAGTAATGTTAAAAAAGCTATTGTAACTATGAAAAAAGGTCAACAGATAGATTTAACCAAATTGGAGGGTAAATAATTATGGTTATGAAAGAATTTAAACCGATAACGCCTTCAACAAGAGGTTTAAAATTAGTTAGGAAAAACCATTTATGGAAAGGTAGTCCACTGAAGATGTTAGTTGTACCTAAAAATAGTAAGGCTGGTAGAAATAACTATGGGCATATAACAGTAAGGAGAAGAGGAAATGGCCATAAACAAGCGTATAGGCTTATTGATTTTAAAAGAAATAAATATGATATTGTAGCTAATGTTAAAAGGATTGAATACGATCCAAATAGGACAGCATATATAGCACTAATCAAGTATTCTGATGGTATATTTTCGTATATAATAGCACCTGAAGGATTAAAAGTTGGTGATAAAATTTCTTCTTCGAGAAAGTTGCTTGATATAAAACCTGGAAATGCAATGCCATTAATGGTTATTCCTATTGGTACTACTATACATAATA
>CALXRO010000047.1 GCA_944390875.1 uncultured Rickettsiales bacterium | reverse complement strand
ACATGACTAAGTATATTTGGTCTATTTCCTTGTGATTATCAAATATCTTTAGTGTATGTATTAAAATAGGTATGTTATTAATTAATACAAACTGTTTTGGTAAATTATTATCATTACCAAACCTTACACCATATCCTCCAGCAAAAATTATTGCTATCCTACTTTTTGTTTCCATAATATTTTATACTAAATAAACACATTTTAATAATTAACTCTTAACATTTTTTTATTTTAAATAAAGGTATAAAATTAAATAATTTAATATAAGTTTTATTGTTTTTTTCAATAATTTTTAAGATTGGAATATGTAATATGTAAATTTTTCTTTTTGTTATTGAATTTTTTATACTATCACATTCCATTATCTTAAATAAAGATATCATATCAAATAATTTTAAATTATATTTAGTTTGGTATTCTATATGGCTTCTCAAATATTTGTACAGAGAAATATATTTTTTTCTTATTATTAAATCTATAATCTTAGCTTTATTTTTATCTATGCTATTTTGGTCTATTTCTATTTTTTTAAGTAGTTTGTTCGATATATTAAATAACTCAATAAGGTTATATATTTTTGCTCTTCTATAAGAAATATTAAAAAATCTGAAAAATATCATTAAAAGTAAATTATTTTTTGTCTCTGATAAATTATTTTTTTCATAAAAATCAAAAATGTATTTAACATTCTTAATATAATCATTTGGTTTAAAAAGATTCCCAGAAAATGTTCTATTCATAATTGAACCATAGTGTCTTACACGATTATATAATCGTTTATCCAAATAGAATATATTTTTTGCAAAAGCCATATAATTATAGTAAAATGCGTTATCCTCATATAATATTCCATTTGGAAATCTGATATTAAAGTTAGTTATTATTGAATTTTTGTAAATTTTAACAACAGGTGATTCTATTGTATACATTATAACATTATCATTTATATTTTGTTTACCATTAAATTTAAATTTATTGTACCAATTTTCATCTGCTTCTTTTCTATCAAAATTTGCAAAATATATAGAATTAATTTTACATATAACAATATCGCAATCATTATCTACAATAGTATTATACATTTCTTCACACATAGATAACTCATAATAGTCATCAGGATCACAAAACATTATATATTCGCCTTTAGCTATTTTTAAACCGCTATTTCTGGCGTGTCCTTGTCCATGATTCTTCTGATCTATTATAATTATCCTATTATCTTTAGCCTCATATTCCTTTAAAATATTTAAACAATTATCTGGAGAACCATCATTAATACATATTATCTCTATATCTTTTAATGTTTGATTTATTAAACTATCTAAACATTTAGGTAAATATTTTTCTACATTCCATATTGGTACTATAACTGATACTTTTAGCATAATTAACTCTTAACATTTTTTTATTTTAAATAAAGGTATAAAATTAAATAATTTAATATAAGTTTTATTGTTTTTTTCAATAATTTTTAAGATTGGAATATGTAATATATAAAACTTCTTTTTTAATAAATCTACTTTATTTAAATATTCTTCTATTTTAAATAAAGATATAGAACCAAATAATTTGATATTGCATTTCGTTTGATATTCGTAAGAATGTTTTATAGTATGTAAAATTTTTTTATATTCTTTATTTTTAATTAATTCTATTATACTTTTTTGTTTTTCATTTAATGAACTAAGATTAATATTTTTATTCAACAGAATCTTATCAAGTATTTGACACATTTTTACAATATCTTCCAATTTTATTAATTTTTTTTGACATTTATCTATATGTGTTAGATTAAAGAATGCATTAAGTATTAACTCATTTTTTTGATTTAGTAAATTATTCTTCTCTAAGAAATTAAAAAAATCTTCTATGTTAAGTATAATATCTATAAATGAATTATGTTTCTTAATTTTAACAAAATACATAATAGAATTTTCCTTAGCAAACGATTATATAATTTCTTATTCAGAAAAAACACATTTTTACATACTGAAAAATATTTATAAAAAAAACTTAAATCTTCATGTATTAGACCATCTGGAAAAACTATATTATATTCATCAATTAATGATTTTTTGTATATTTTAATACATGGAGAAACTGATATTAAATGTATAACATCATTATCAACAACCTTTATACCTTTATACTTTTGTTCATAATCACCAATAAAATCAATTTTTTTTAAAAAAATACTATTAGTTTCTTTAACTATATTTACATCACAAACTACTGAATCACATTCATTATCTACAATAGTATTATACATTTCTTCACACATAGATAACTCATAATAGTCATCAGAATCGCAAAACATTATATACTCACCCTTGGCTATTTTTAAACCACTGTTTCTGGCATTTGCTAAACCACCATTCTTCTGATCTATTATAATTATTCTATTATCTTTAGCTTGATATTCTTTTAAAATATTTAAACAATTATCAGGAGAACCATCATTAATACATATTATCTCTATATCTTTTAATGTTTGATTTATCAAACTATCTAAACATTTAGGTAAATATTTTTCTACATTCCATATTGGTACTATAACTGATACTTTTGGCATAATTGACTCTTAACATTTTTTTATTTTAAACAAAGGTATAAAACCAAATAATTTAATATAAGTTTTGTTATTTTTTTTAACTATTTTCAAGATTGGAATATGTAATATATAAAATTTTCTTTTTATTATTGAATTTTTTGCGCTACCACATTCCATTATCTTAAATAAAGATATTATATCAAATAATTTTAAATTATATTTAGTTTGGTATTCTGAGTATTTTTTAAAACATATATTTAAATATTCTGTTTCTTGGCTATTTAAAAAAATTTTGTTTTCTAAAAAACTTAAATTTTTATCTTTACACCAACTTCCATTAAACCAGTGAATTGTTGTTGTTTTATCTGTTAAGCATGTTGGCAAAAAACATTCGCCATACCTAAAAGGTATAAAATATTCCTCTGGATAAAATGTAATTAAACCATCATTAGTTGAGAATATTTTTTGTTCTTCTTTTGCGGGAAAATTATTAATATTATATTTCTTTTTAAGAGTCTTTCTAATTATATCTGGCATTGTGTATTCTTTACATTTCCAAATTTCATCATCGTAAAAATCTAACATTTCTTTGAGAAAAATATGTTCTTTCTCTGATCCAAAAATAGCTGGTTCTGTATAGGTTTGATTTTGAATTGGTAGAAACATTTTACAATTTAACATATCCTCGTCAAAATTTTTGACAATCGTAACATCTGTGTCTAAATATATTCCACCATATTTAAATAAAACAACCAATCTTATATAATCAGAGATGAAGGCGAACAATTTTCGATCGTAAACCTCTTTAAAAAACCTATTAATTTTTAGATATTTGTCAAAATCAAATGTATCTGGATTCCACTCCATAATTTTCCAACTACTGTCCAGTACATTTAACCAATTTTTAATACAATATGAAGCTAGTTTACTCTTATTATCTCTTCCAGGCCATGCATAATGGATAATTTTTGGTATCATAATTGACTCTTAACATTTTTTTATTTTAAACAAAGGTATAAAACCAAATAATTTAATATAAGTTTTATTATTTTTTTTAACTATCTTTAGGATAGGAATATGTAATATATAAAACTTCTTTTTTAATAAATCTACTTTATTTAAATATTCTTCTATTTTAAACAAAGATATAAAATCAAATAATTTAATGTTACATTTTATTTGATATTCGTAAGAATGTTTTATAGTATGTAAAATTTTTTTATATTCTTTATTTTTAATTAATTCTATTATACTTTTTTGTTTTTCATTTAATATACTGAAGTTGAGATTTTTATTTGAAACAATTTTATCAAGTATTTGACACATTTGTACAATATCTTCCAATTTTATTAATTTTTTTTGACGTTTATCTGTATGTGTTAAATTAAAGAATGCATTAAGTATTAACTCATTTTTTTGATTTAGTAAATTATTCTTCTCTAAAAAGTTAAAAAAATCTTCTACGTTAAGTATAATATCTATAAATGAATTATGTTTATTAATTTTGACAAAATATGTAGTAGAATTCTTTCTTAGCAAACGATTATATAATTTCTTATTCAGAAAAAACACATTTTTACATACTGAAAAATATTTATAAAAAAAACTTAAATCTTCATGCATTAGACCATCTGGAAAAACTATATTATATTCATCAATTAATGATTTTTTGTATATTTTAATACATGGAGAAACTGATATTAAATGTATAACATCATTATCAACAATTTTTATACCTTTATACTTTTGTTCATAATCACCAATAAAATCAATTTTTTTTAAAAAAATACTATTAGTTTCTTTAACTATATTTACATCACAAACTACTGAATCACACTCATTCTCTACAATAGTATTATACATTTCTTCACACATAGATAACTCATAATAATCATCAGAATCACAAAACATTATATACTCACCCTTGGCTATTTTTAAACCACTGTTTCTGGCATGACCTTGTCCATGATTCTTCTGATCTATTATAATTATTCTATTATCTTTAGCTTGATATTCTTTTAAAATATTTAAACAATTATCAGGAGACCCATCATTAATACATATTATCTCTATATCTTTTAATGTTTGATTTATCAAACTATCTAAACATTTAGGTAAATATTTTTCTACATTCCATATTGGCACTATAACTGATACTTTTGGCATAATTAATAATTATTAATTAAAAAATTATAGGCATTCCTATATGTTAGATTATAATATAATTCTTAATATTACAATAATCAAGTATAATATGACAGTTATAGTTGATATTTGATAAAGTATTACTATAATTAAAGTATATCAATTATAAATTATTATGAAAAGCTTTTTAAAAAGTTACCATATTACAGTAATATTAGTTTTTTTATTAACATCTTGTAAAACAACAAAAGAAAATGGTTCAATGTTTATACACAACATTGAAAAAGTGAAAAATTTTGATTCATATAATTTTTCAAAAGAAGATGTTATTAGAAATTTTGGTGAACCAACATTTGAACTTGAGGATGGGACTTGGCTATATTACAATTATAAAACAAAGAATCTTAATTTTTTAAGAGAAAAAATAAATGAAGAACATATTTTATTTGTTAAGTTTGACAAAAATGATAAAGTGACAAACTATTCGTACAAACATAGAGATAATTTAAAAAGTGTAATAAGTACAAAAATTGACAATGAAATTGAAAACGAAGGCAACTTTAAGGACGCCTTCAAAGGTATTAACATTAAGTTGTAACGTATAATTATTTTAAGTTACTAATTTTTAGTATTTTCTTTACTGTTATCTAGTACATTATCATTGCTTTTATCTTCAATATCTTTTTTGCCTTGTTCGCTACTTTTACTTTTATTTTTAAGGTATTCTTTTATTGTAGTTTCTTCTTTGGCATATTTATGTGTTGATAGACTTGCTAATAAAAATGAATTTACCATTAGTACCGAACCTAAACCTATTGTTAATTTTGTTACAAAATCAACAGAGCTTTTTCTTGAAAGAGAACCAAATCTATTACTTCCAGAACTTATGTTACTTAAAGCATCTTCATCAGAAGACTGCATAAGTACTATAAAAATTAATAAAAGTGCTACAATTATCTGTAAAATAAATAAAAAAGTTAAACTAAATGACATCAATAAAAATTGTTTTAATAAGTATCTTGTATTGTAGTAGCTGTAAATGTTTTGTCAATTGTTTTATTAAAAAATTTATTTTATTATTAATAAAAATTGCATATTATGATAGAGATAGGTAAAATACTTACTACACATGGTTTGGACGGTGCTGTTAAATTACAAAGTTTTTGCGAAAATCCAGAAGATATATTTAATTATAATCTCTTTATTTTTAATAATCAGCCAATATCTTGCAAAAAAGTTGGGTTAACAAGTAAAAAAGATGTATTTCTTGCAAAATTTGAGAATATATCTTCAATTGACGAGGCAAAAAAATACAGAAATACAATACTATTTACTAAAGAAGATGATTTAGATAATGATTCAATGATGTATATAAACGATCTTATAAACATGTCTGTAATATCTAACGGTAAAGTTGGTAAAATTACTGAATTTTCAAATTATGGGGCTGGTGATATAATAGATATAGAATGGGAAGATGGTAAAAAAGAATCTATATTGTTTAATAAAAATATAGTAAATAGTGTAGATAAGGATAAAAATATTATAAATATAAAAACTCCTGAATATATATAGATAAAAAATCTACAAAATTTCAATAAGCTTTATTGTATCAATTTCTCCATTTTTTGTGTTTGATTGCTTTATTTTTAAAGTATCAGTATCAAATCTTACTGGAATATCAAATTCAAAACTACTTGATATGGTTTTTCCACTATCTGGAGTATTTTTGAAATTTATTATACCAGTGTTGTAATCAACAGTAAAATCTTCAGTTTTTTGGTTATCTATTTTTATTGATACACTGTTTGGTATTGGTTTAGTTATTTTTCTTATGTATTTTAAATCTATATTTTCTGGTATACAATAGGTTTTTATTAATTGGAATTCACTTTTTTCTCCATCTGTTATATCTATCTCTTGATTTATTGTTTTACAATCTGTCCAGTCTTTAAACCTAAAGCTTCCAAATCTACCACTAACTATTCTAAATATTTTTACTATTTGTTCTATATCTTCGTTTGACAACATATTTGAATCTAAAATATATGTATTTCTTGATGTTTTTCTATTTAAAACCCTTTGTTCTCTTCCATTTTTATTTGAAATAATGTCGGTATTAAAATTTATTTCTGTGCTAAATTTATTTGATATATGTTCTGGAAATTTTATATCATAAAACATAGATATTTCTGAATTGATAAATATATTTTATTAGATAATATATAAAAACTTACTGGAAGTACAAAAAGCTATCAAATAACAAATAAAAAAAATTGTTGTGTTAATTAAAAAAATATGTATAATATTGTTAGGTTAATTATAGAAAATGAGGTGGTTGTTTTATGAATAAAGATTCTGACAATAATATAAACATTCTATTATTTGCTTTTTTATTTAATGTTTTTGTTCCTTTTAACAAAGTTTTTTCATCTTCAATAGTGGAAGAAATAGGACAATTATCAGATTCATTTGCTTTTTCAACAGACAAGTTAGAACAAATTGTTCAGGATGTAGGGATAATAGAGGCTAATGAAATTTCTGATCAGATTAAAAAAGAAATTGGTATAATTGAAGATGATGCTGAAGATTTTGGTAGAAAAATTGTGAGTATTGAAACTACTGCGAAATACCATGAAGAAGACTTTATGGATATTGAAAGAAAATTTGCAGACGCATTTGATATAATGGACAGTCTTTTTTAAGAATAATTAAGTAGTTATAATTATAAAAACTTTTATTTTTGGTTTTTTGAATTACTTATTTGTTTTTTTCAAACAAAATCTCATAATGTACCATTGTTGAAAAATTGTTATCAAATTATTGAATATCCAATATAATAAAAGGCCACTTGGAAATGAGGCAAAAACTAATACAAAAAGTATTGGCATAAAATTCATTCCCCTGCCAGGATTGTCTTTATTATCATCAGTTTTTTGAAATTTTTCAGAAAATTTTTGTTGTAAGAACATACTTAATCCCATAACACATGGAAGAATACCAAGTTTAAACTTTGTATTGTATTTAAATAAACCAAACAAATTTAAAATATTTGTAGGGTCAGCTATTGATAAATCGTTTATAAAAATAAAAGAAGCTTGTCTCATACTAAGACTGACTGATATAACTTTATAAAGAGATATAAAAACTGGTATTTGTATAAAAAGTGGAAATATTGATGCCATAGGATTTAGATTATATTTTGTATAAAGTTTAACTAATTCTTGTTGCATTTTGATTTTATCATTTTTGTATTTATCTTGAATTTTTTTTATTTTAGGCTGTACTTCTTTCATAGTTTCTAGTGTTATAAGAGACTTTTTTGTTATTGGATATAAAATTGATTTTATTATAATGGTAAGGATTATTATGGCCATACCAAAATTTTTTGTAATTCTATTTAATAAATTCAATAATATATTTAAAGGCTTTGCCAATATATAAAAAAAGCCAAAATCTATACTTCTGTCCAATAATCTTATATTATTTTTATCAGCATATTCTTTCAAAACTTTCATATCTTTTACACCGACAAATATACTATTTGATGAACCTGTAAATGAATTTTCAGATACAACCAAATTTTCTTTAGTTGTATAAGACATATTTATAGTTTTATTTCTTTCTGAAAAATTTACTTTTCCATTATCTTTATCATTGTTTACTATAGCCGTTAGCCAATACTTACTGGTTATTCCGGCCCATTCAAAATTTTGAAACTCTAAATTGTTATTTCTTATTTTTTTTGTTTTAATTTCACTAACACCGCCATTAAAAAGTCCTATTGCGCCACTAAAACTACCGGTATCACTTACTGTTAAGAAGTTGCTTTTTGTAATTGACCAAAATGGTTTTGTATATATTTTATTATTAGTATTGTTCTCGACTATTTGTTTTACATTTATTAAATATTTGTCATCAATACTAATTATTATTTTGAATATTATACCTTGTTTATTATCAAATAATAGGACAGCTTTGTCACTTTTTCTGTCTTCAGTATCTTGCTCAACCAAAGTCCAAATGGAATTTTTATTTGGTATATTTAAGTTTTCATTATTACAGAACCAGCCAATTTTTATATAGTTATCTTCATTTAATAATTGGATATTATTTTCATTGTTATCAAAATAATTTTTTAAGATAAGATTGTTTAAAACTAAACCAGCTGTGCTTATTGTTAATTTTATATAATCATTTTCTAAAATAAATTCCCTGATTTTGTCGTAATCATTGATATTTTCATTTTCTGATTCTTTGTTTTTACTTGCAAATTCTGACTCAGCGAATTCTCTTTTTTTTTCAATTCTCTTTCTTAATGGTCTTATTATAAAAATTTCAGATATTAAGAAAAATATTATAAAAAGAATTATATTTTTTAGTAAAAAAAAATTTTCGTTTTTATTATCCTCTGGATTTATATTTTTCATTAATTAATATTATCTTGAACAACTATTTCGTTATATTAATTTAAAAAACTCAAAAAGCTATAATGTATTTCTTATATTTTATTTTTTTATTTTTTATAAATTTTGGTAAGGTAGCCTTTTTATTAGCTAATGATATTGAAACAAGTTCTGTTGATTATGCTATTTTAATGGACTTTGATACATCTGAAATTTTATATCAAAAAAATATGGATGAGATATCAGCACCATCTTCTATGACAAAAATAATGACAGCTTATGTTATATTTGAATTGTTAGAATCTGGAGATATAAGTATTGATGATAAGTTTAAAGTTAGTGTCAGAGCTTGGAGACAGGATGGGACAAGAATGTTTTTAGAACCTGAATGGAGAGTTAGTGTTGATGACTTATTAAAAGGATTATTAGCAGTTTCTGGAAATGACGCAGCTATTGTTTTAGCGGAAGGAAGTTTAGGTAGTATAGATAATTTTGTTGAAAGAATGAATAAAACAGCAAAAAAACTAGGTATGAAAAATACACATTTTAATAATCCTAATGGATTGTATGAAAAAACTCATTACATGTCTGTTTATGATTTAGCAATATTATCAAGAGCTCTTTTACAAAATTATAAAAAATACTATGATAAGTATTTTTCAATAAAATCATTTACTTATAATGAAATTACTCAAAAAAATAAAAATATTCTATTGAATGAATATAATGGAACAGATGGGATAAAAACAGGATATACTGAACAAGGAAAATATTCTATGTCAGCTTCTGCAGAAAAATGTGATAAAAGATTGATAGTTGTAGTTAATGGTGCAAAAAACGAGAAAGAAAGAGCTAATGTGGTAAAAAATTTATTCAATTATGGTTTTTCAAATTATAAATGCTTGAATTTATTTAAAAACGGCGATATCGTTGGTGAAGTCGAAGTTATGTTTGGAGAAAACAATCAGAAAGCCAAAGCTTATGTTAAAAATAATGTTGTCTATCCAGTAAAAACTGGAAATATTGAGAACATAGGTGTTAATATTTTATACGACAAATACATAAGTGCCCCAATTAAAAAGGATGATGTGATAGGAAAATTAAGGATTATTGATAAAGACATAATAATTGAATATGATCTATATTCAAAAGATGACATACAAGAAATAAGTAAATGGAATAAGATTAAAACACTGTTATTATATAATTTTAATAAATTGATTTATTTTTGGAAAAAATGAGAACTCCTGATTTTTGGCAAAAAAGTAACTTTTTGTCGGTTTTGTTATATCCTTTTTCAATGATATACTATGCTTTATATAAACTTAGGTGTATATTGAATGCAAAACCATATAGATCAAAAATTCCAGTAATTTGTGTGGGAAATATAACTGCTGGCGGAAGTGGTAAGACGCCCGTCGTGATAGAAATTGCAAATATATTAAAGAAAAACAATAAAAATTTCTGTTTTTTAAGTAAAGGTTATGGTGGGAATTTTGAAGATGTTAAGGAAGTTGATTCTGATAATTCGATAATTTTTGGAGATGAGCCTGTAATATTGAAAGAATTTGGAGATGTATTTGTTTCAAAAGACAGAGTTATTGGATTAAAGTATATAAACAATTTAATAGATAAAAACTACGATTATATTATAGTTGATGATGGCTTACAAAATCCAACTTTTTTTAAAAATAGATCAATTTTAGTTATAGATGGCGAATATGGTTTTGGCAATGGCAATATATTGCCAGCAGGACCATTAAGGGAAAAATTTAACAATATTATAAGTAGAATTGATTTTGTAATAATTATAGGTGAAGATAAATATAATATAGAAAATCTATGTCAAAAAAATATAGTACATTTTATTAAAGCTAATATTTCTACAGTTAATAACAAATTTCAAGGAGAATATGTGGCTTTTTGTGGTATTGGTCATCCAGAAAAATTTAGAAAAACTCTTATTGATAATAATATAGAATTTTCAAACTTTATAGTGTTTGGAGACCATCATTATTATAACGAAAAAGACATTAAGATGTTAAAAAACATAGGAAAAAAATTTATTACAACAAAAAAAGATTGGGTTAAATTAGATTCTGATTTTAAAGCTTATGTTGACTATGTTGATATTAAAATTAATTTAGATCAAAATTTTGTAAAAATGTTAAGGTTGTATGGAAGATAGGAGTTTTTTTAAAATACTAACTGATGTAATAACGTATTTATTCTATATTTTTATAATTTTTTTATCAAAAATATTACCTATAGAATTTTTAAGTACAATTTTTGCTATATTAGCAGTCCTACTATGTCCTTTTGTGTCCAGGACTTACCTTGTTTTAAAAAATTTAAAGTTGGCAATGCCAGAGTTATCTTATTTTAAGAGAATAAAAATAATGTTTGGTGTATGGTATGGGCTTGGAAAGTTTGCTGGAGAATATCCATATGTATATAGTTTTAAAAAAGGTGAAATATTTAAATATGTGGAAATAGATAGTAAAACTAAAAATGTTATAGAAAATATGAAAAAAAATAAAACCGGGAGTATAATATTTTCTGGTCATATATCAAATTGGGAGATGACTAGAGCTTTATTTGATTGTGATATAAAACTTGCTGTTGTATTTCGTAAACAAAATAATCCTTTACTAGAGCCAAAATATACAATAAACCCAAGAAAAAAAATTGGTGGTACCATGATAGCAAAACAAGAAAATGCGGCAATTGGCATAGTTAGAAGTATAAAAAAAGGTGAGAATGTTATGATATTGGTTGATCAAAGAGATGATATGAATGGTATAGAATCCAAGTTTTTTGGTGTAAAAACTCATACAAATAAAAGTGTGTATACTTTTATTAATAGATTTAAAATACCATTGTATAGCCTAAGAATTATAAGAAAAGGTACTTTAACAAAATTTAAGCTTGAAGTAAACGAAGAAAAAGATATAGCAAATATAGAAGATGAAAACGAATTTATACAAGCAATAAATAATAAGTTAGAACTATGGATAAGAGAATACCCTGATCAATGGTTTTGGGTACATGATAGATGGAAATAATTTATTTATCTAATCTTTCCTTAAGTAATTTTTTTGGAAACTCAGGATTACTGTAATTGTCCGGCAATAACAATTCATTAAAATTGATAAGTATCCTTCCAAAAGGTAGTGGTATTTGAAACTTATCCCATGATTTTAATCTTATTTTAAAAGAATAGGAGACTGAAGTAGGTAATATTTTAACATTCATTTTTTTTGCTATGTTAATTACTTCACTATTAATTTCTTCAATTGGGCCTCTTGGACCATCAGGTGGTAAACAAATTATATTATTATTTTTTAATTCTCTCATCATTTTTCTTATTGAAGCAATTGCGCCCATATTACTAGCTTGTTCTATTTTATCTTTATCATCTTTATTTATTGTTGATCCAGATATTTCTTCAAAACCAAATATTTTCATAACTTCTCCAGCGGTTTTTCCATCCCTATGTTTTGATGCTAAAAAAAACATTCTTCTATTACACTTGGCCTCTTTATTTAAAGAAGAGAGAATTACAGGTGCTATAAACATTTTTCCGTGCCATGCAACTATAAAAAATCCTTTATCATCTTTTATAAGATTTAAATATCTGTCTTTATTATTTACAACTAATCTTGATGTTTTAGTTACAAATTTCATATACAAAAATATGATTCTACTTAAAAAAATTTGTATTAAATTATTATTTAATATTTTTTTTATAAATTGTTTTGTATTTTCCTTAAAGTTACTAATCATACCTTTCCAATAAAGAAACTATATATTATAATATAATAATGCATACTATATCATTTAATATTATTAAAACAAGTATTTATTGACTTATTAATTATAATTAAATATTTTTACTAAAAAACAACACTTATTAATTTATGTTTGAAAGGTTAATCAATATTTTAGATAAAGAAGATCCACATACTAACGGTTCTTTATATGCAGTTATAACTGCCGTATTATTTGCTACATTTGGTATATTTGCCAAGTATATTTATGAATACAATATAAATAGTGATATGGTATTTTTCTTTTCAAGCTTTATAAGTACTTTTATAATGTTTTTTATTATTATTTTAAAAAATAAAGATTTAAAAAGTTTAAGAATAAAAGAAAAAGATTTTTTATTATCTTTTGTAGCAGGTGGATTTTTAGCATTATTTTGTGTTAATGTTTCAGTTCTGAAATCTTTAAATTATATAGATGCTGGAGTTCAAAAAGTCATAGCTTTTAGCAGTCCAATATTTACAACATTTATATATGTAGCCTTCTTTAGAAGGAAAATTTCTAAAAGGGAATCAGCTAGTTTAATAGTTATGCTATTGGGTTTGCTAATGATAATTGGCAATATGAAAATTGATAACTCTTTTGTTGTTAGAGGTATTTTATTATCTATAATGGCAGCTATATTTAATTCTTTATATTCAATAATAACCGAAGAGTTTAAAACAAAAATTGATCAAAATGTATATTGGTTTTATGCTTTTTTAGGCGCTACAATATCTTCGCTTGTGTATATAATTTTTAATCACGTAGAAACAAATATTATAAGTACTTTGGCTAATTTTAAGTTAATGCTTCTTTTGATTGCCTCGGCAATTATGAATTTTGTTGTGCCATATATAACACAATTTATTGCTATAAACAGTATAGGTGCCATTAAATCTGGAGTTATTTTAACTTTGTCGCCAGTTGTATGTGTTATATTAGGTATTGTTATGCTTGGTGAGAAGGTCACAATATTGCAAGTTATTGGTATGATTCTTGTAGTTGTTGCATCTGTGACAATTTCACAAAAAAGTGAGAAAGAGCTTAAGAAAATTATAACAAAAAAGTAGAATAATTATTATTCGTTAAAAATATATTGAAAATATGATCACTTTACTAGTGTAAAGTAGTTAAGTGATCTGTATTATTACATGTGAATATGAATACTATTTTTTATCAGTTGTTATTTGTTGCTGTGTTGATCCAGTACTTTGTTGGACTGTAGATGATGTACCTGTTGCTTCTGATGTAGTTGTGTCAAGATCATCTTTACCTCTACCAATTATTCTTACTAGCATCAAGTCTTTTTTTGAAACAGCCTTAACGCCTTCAGGTAATTTTAAATCTGATATCTTTATAGATTGTCTTAACCTCAAAGAACCACAATCAATTTCTATTAGGTTTGGTATATTTCTTGGATCACAAAGAACTTGTAACTTTCTATACATGACATTCAAATAACCACCTCTCTTTAGTCCAGGTGATTTTTCAGAGTTTATAAATTTAAGAGGTATTAAAACTTTAACCTGTTTTTTATTTTTTATTGATATAAAATCTACATGTCTTGGTCTATCAGAAACAGGATCTAAATCAACCTGATAACAAAGTAATTCATAAGTTTTTCCTTCAATATTTATTTCAAAAATTTTTGTTTCTATGCCACCTTTATAGTACTCTTTTTCAAAACTTTTTATATCAAGATCTATAAAAGTATTTTCATTGCTGTCTTCTCCATATATAACAGCTGGTAATCTATCATTTTTTCTAAGTTTTCTAGTAACAGAACTACCAAAATTTTTCCTTATGTTGCCATCTAATCTAACTATTTCAGTCATAATTATACTCTCACATTATAAAAAATTAATAAAATAATAAAAAAATTATTGTTTATTTTTTTCTATTTCTTCAACAACAGCATTAAACTGCGCTTGGCTACATAAACCAAGCATTACAGGGTCTCGAGGTTTTATTTCTTTTATGTTCCAATGAGTTTTGTTCCTTATAGACTCAATCATTGGAGTAGTTGTATTTATTAAATGTCTAATTTGTTGATCTGTTATATCTGGATAATATTTTATTAAAAATGCTATACCGTCTGGTTTATCACCTCTTCTTGCAACTGGAACGTACGTATTGTTTTTCCTACCCTTTTTTTCTATAACTATCATGTCAGCTACGTTTCCTTTTAATTCCAGCTTTTTATTTTTGTCTTTTTCGCATTCTTCTATCATAGATCTTGTCAATTGATTATTATCAATTGGGTTTAATGGAGTTATACTATTAGCAACATCTCCATCAGCCATGCCTTGTATTTCTAGTATATGTATACCACAAAAATCAGCTATTTGCTCAAATGTTAAAGACGTATTATCTATTAGCCATAAGGCTGTGGCCTTTTTCATTAATAATCCTGACATTATGTTAGTTTGAAATTAATTAAAATTAATAACTATATTTTATATCCAAACTATGTAATTTTCAATAGGTTATACACAAAATAGTTCTTGTTTAATATTGATTAGAGCTTATTTATAAAAGAAGTAATGGGCGTTCAAATATTTGTCATAACTCTCATCAGAACCAAAGTTTACTAATATTGTACTGTTACTACTATTAATAATGGTTTTAATTCTTTTTATATATATTTATTGATTTATATCCCAAATGATAGTATCTACATCAAAACTTGTGCTACTTCTAAAATCAACTTCAGGCAAGATATATTCTTCTTCGTCTTGATTTTTAATCTCTAAAACTGGCATATATTGAGAAAGTGATAACTGTAAATTTTGGAAATCATAAGAATCTTTTGTTACACTAATTTGATTATTTTGTAAAACCAAATTTTGAACTACTTCGTTTTCATTATTTAAAGGCGTTTCATTTTTATTACTAATAAAATTATCAGAACAAATTAATTTTCTAATTCTATTTCTGATTTGTTGATTAGTTCTTTTTTTACCAATAAATTTTCTGACTTTTGATATTTTAAATCCGAATTCATAATACTTACTTATTATTAGTTTATCCTCTTCCAAAGTCCATGGACTTCTATCTATTTTAGGATCAAGATAAAATTTCCATCTTTCTCTACATTGTCTTATATTTCTTTCTGGCATATTACTTGAGACTCTGTCCCATTTTTCACCATATTTCTCTACTAATTTTATTAAAGTTTTATCTTCTTCTTTAGAAAAAGACCTACGTACAGGATTTTTTGATCCGATAAAAACGTTATTATTAGCTAAACATAACGTACCAAAATGAACTACAAAAAAAATTATAACTAAAAAAATATGAGAAAATAATAAACAAAAATGTAATGTTTTTTTATATTTATGCATTTTATTACCAAATTTTTCCAAAATTATAAAAAAGCCTTTATACCATGTCAATGTTTTTAAAATATATTATAAGTAAATTTTGTACATATTCTAAGAATATTTATAATGAATATTTGAATTTTATCATAAATATAATATAATAAAATTATTACTAAAATAAATGAATTATTATGGTTGAAGACAAAACAAATGAAAATGAAACTTTAGAAAAAGATCAAATACATACAGAAAAACAAGAAAACAATAATGAAGAAAGTATAATACTAAGTATTGTATATGCGTTGATACTTGCTATTTTGATAAGAAGTTTGCTTTTTGAACCATTCCATATACCTTCGGGTTCAATGAAGCCTGGGCTTTTAGAAGGTGACTATATATTTGTTTCAAAATTTAAATATGGTTATTCCAGATACTCATTTCCATTTGGTATTCCTATAATAAAAAATAGATTATTTGATTTTAAAAAACCAAAAAGGGGGGATGTTATAGTATTTAAATTACCAGCCGATAACAAAACAAATTATATAAAGCGCTTGATAGGGCTGCCTGGTGATAAAATATTAGTTAAAAATAATATATTATATATTAACGATGTTGAAGTTCCAAGAGAGTATGTTGGAGAATATTATGATAGGAGAGAACCATGGGTATCATTGGTTTTTTTAGAAAATTTGGAAGGAAAAAATATAAAAGTCTTGCAAAAAATGGAATATGATCCAATGGGGGATGGTTATTTTATTGTTCCAGATGGATATTATTTTTTTATGGGTGACAATAGAGATAATTCCCTTGACAGTAGATTTAAGGAAACTGGTTTTGTGCCATATAAAAACATAATGGGAGAAGCAAAATTAATATTTTTTTCAAAGGATGATTCGCTTTTTAAATTTTGGAAATGGCATAAAATTTTAAGATTTAAAAGATTTTTTAAGAAGATAGTATAGAGTGGTATTTTTTTATAATTAATTTAAATATGAAATATTTATATTATGCATTTTATGCATAAGAAATTAAATTACTATGACAAAATATTATTTGTATAATATATAGTCTTATATTATAATGATTGTTGAAGTTTTTATATATATCATAAGGTGTATTGTGTTTATGTATATAGTTAATATAATTTACTTATATATATAAAGTTAATAAAAAATATAAAACCAATACAGAAGTGATATCGTATTGGTTTTTGTATATTAGATCATTTCTACTTTACTGAAGCTTAAACCAGTTAATTTTTCTTTTTTATAAATTTCATAAAAATATTTTGATACATACTTATTTATACCATTATTTATTTTATCGCGGAAAATATGTGAACTACCGATATTTAAATTTTTATTTAATTTCAATTTAGTATAATATCCAAGTTTTATGTTATTTTGTACAAAGCATTCTTCAATTTTACTTATTGTTAAATCTGCAATCTGAAAATTTGATAATATGTTTAATAACTTGTATTCGCTTGATATGAGTTTACCATTATAATCAAATATTTCAGTATTAAAAATTTCAAAATCATTTTCATTCAAAAGTTTTAGTGTATTTAATGCTTTTAAGTTAATTAATGGAATAAATTTATCATTACCTAAGAAGTCATAACACTTAATTCTTTCTACACTTATTAGTTTATTTGTAGTTTTGAACTTAAATATTCTATTCTTATATTTCATTTTTTTACAAATAACTAAATTAAGGCTATCAATATTACTATTTGAATCATACTTTAATAAATAATTAACCGTAGATATTTTAAAAATATCATTATTTCTCTTTATTACTATATTATTAGACATTTGCTACCTTTATTCATTTATTAATAAAATAAATAGTAACACAGTAACTTTTTTGTGGTTTTGTTATACTATGTTGATCTGATTATATAATATTTTTTATATTTAGTCAAATTAAAAAATTAAATTAATATAATAATCAAATTTATAAATCTTTAAGTTAAGTGTATGAATATAAAGCAATATTATTTAATTCGTAACATTTTGTAGCAAAATTTTATTTGATTATATTAATAATTATGATTTATAATATGACAAACGAACGTTATTATACAAATGTATAAACAAGATATTATGGAAGATTTTAGGAAGAATGCAATAGATTATAAGCTGCTCAAAAAAAGAGTAAAGATACATTCAACAGCAATAGTAAGTAGTAATGCAAAGATAGGGGATGGGTCAACAATAGGAGCATTTAGTGTAATAGGAGATAATGTAGTTATAGGAAATAACTGTGAGATAAAATCAAATGTTGTAATAGAAGGATATACTACTATAGGAGATAATAATAAAATATTTCCTTTTGCTGTTATAGGAGAAGAACCACAAGATCTTAAATATTCAGGAGAAAAATCAAAAATAAAAATAGGTAACAATAATAGAATTAGAGAACATTGCACAATACATACTGGTACAAAAGGCGATAAAATGATCACAAAAATTGGTAATAATAATTTGCTTATGGTTAATACTCATATAGCACATGATTGTGTTATAGGTAATAACTGTATTCTTGCGAATAATGTTACGTTAGGTGGTCACGTACATGTAGGTAATTATAGCGTTATAGGTGGTTTATCAGCAATACATCAAAAAGTTCACATAGGTAAGCATTCAATGATAGGAGGCATGACTCCAGTTGAGTTTGACGTTATACCATATGGCGTAGTGGTAGCAAAAAGGACAACAAGCTTAGAAGGTATAAATATAATAGGATTGAAGAGAAGGAATTTTTCTAAAAAAGATATGAATGATTTAAGGTCTTTTTATAAGGAATTATTTTGTTCTAAAGATGGTAACATATCAGATATATTATCAACAATAATGGAGAATAGTAGATACAAAAATTCAAAAGTCATAAATGATATAGTAAAATTTATGGTTGGAGATTCAAGAAGACAAGTAATAGTAAGAAGGTAATGTTTAGTAAAATAGGTTTGGTAGCCGGATCTGGCAATTTGCCAAAAAACATTATAGATTATTGCAACTATAATAATATAGAAATATATGTAGTTTTACTAAAAGATTTTACAAAGGATAAAAAGTATTATAATTGTAGAAATTTTATAAAAACAGGAATAGGAAGAGTTGGTAAAATATTAAATTATTTTAAAAAAAATAAAGTTAGTAATATAGTATTTGCCGGAGGCATAAAAAGACCCTCATTATCAGGTATTTTTGTTGATTTTAAAGGGTTTTTGTTATTGAAAAAAATACTAAAAAATAGAAAATTAGGTGATAATAATATTTCTGAAATAATAATTGAGTTTCTTAAAAATGAAAATATTAATGTTGTTAAAATCGATGATATTCTTGAAGATTGTAAATTAAAAGAAGGTTCTAATACATCGATGAAAATAAATAAGGAATATCAAGAAGATATTAAGATAGGAGTAGATTTGTTGAATATGATAAGTCCTTTTGATGTAGGACAAAGTGTAGTTGTTCAACAGAAAAATATTATTGGAATAGAAGGAATAGAAGGGACTGCAGGCTTAATTAGAAGATGTGGTGATATGAAGTATAAAAAAGGTAGAAAGCCGATTTTGGTTAAAATGAAAAAAATAGGGCAAACTGACAAAATAGATTTGCCATCAATAGGAGTTAATACCATAAAACAATTAAGTGATTATGGTTTTGCCGGTATTGTTTTAGATTATAAAAATTGTATAGTAATTGATAAAGAAAAAGTTTTAGCCCTTGCTAAAAAGAAAAAGGTATTTATTTATGGAATTGAATGATTGATTATGATATATAAGTATTGTATTTTATAAAAGTCATTAATACAATAACCATAAGAAGAATTTATGAGTTTTTAATGTCTACTAAGAGAGTTGGAAGATTAAGTGTTACAAAAAAGAAAAGGACACATGGCTTTAGAGCTAGAATGACTAAAAAAAGTGGTGTTAAAGTTTTAAAAAGCAGAAGAGCAAAAGGCAGAATAGCTTTAACAGCTTGAGTAATAATACGGGGTGTAGCGCAGTCTGGCTAGCGCATCTGCTTTGGGAGCAGTGGGTCGGAGGTTCGAATCCTCTCACCCCGACCATATTGGTGTTTAACTTTATATGTAATTGATGGCATATTAAGGTATGTTTATTAAGATGTATTTTGTTATCAAGATTACCATAAGGAAAAAATATAAGTAATATTTTGTTTTTAGATCTTATTTTTATTTATTATAATAATTCTTATAGCGATTGTGTCAGATTAATAATGAATTTGTGATTAAATTTGATCAAATAATAATTGAGAGATTGTTGTTTTAGATATAATAAATGTGTTACAAACAATATAAAGAAAGATTAGAAATTATTAAATTGGTTATTAATATTTATTGATTAACTGAAGAGAAAAAATTTTAGACATATTTTTTATTTTTTAATTATTTATTGCAACTAAAATTATAATATGCGTAAAAATTGGAATGTAACTGTTTTTTTATCAATTAAAAATAATATTTTACTAAATAATATATTAAAATAATATCATTAATTCAACTAATACTTGTTTGATTTTTAATATTATATAATTTATCCTAACCCCAGAGATATTTTATCTTTTCTTAAAAATGGAGGTTTATATGAAAAAAAACATAATGTTATTAGCAAGTTTTGTATGTTTGCCAATTTTAGCAGACGCAAGCTCACTTGAAAAAGCAAGCCATCGCAGTAAAAAATCTGAGAATAGTTATAAGAATAAGACTGAGCGTACTAAAAAAAATAGAAATTCAAGAAATACTTTCGCGGAAGATGAGGCTGTTGAAGAAAGAGGCATTAGTGATATTGCCGACGCAATTGAGAATATGGGTGATCAAATTGCAGAAGCTGGGAAAGACGGTAAAGATGAAGACAATGCAGTAGAGTCAGCTGGGAAAAGCATTTCTACTATAGGAAAAATTATTAAGATGCTTGCCAATCTTTGTTCAAAAACAGATGATGTACAACAGACTGCCAAATAATAACTGAAGTATTTTTTATTATAATATTAATAAACAACTCATAGGTGCGTGATCAGAGGGTCTTTCCATACCACGCACTTTTTTTTCTATATAACAATCTTGAACAAATTTAAAACTATAATCAGTTGTCAATATTGCATCAAGTCTAAAACCTTGATTTTTTTCAAACATAAAATATGGCCTATATCCCCACCAGCTAAATTCAATAAGATCTTCGTTTAATTCTCTAAAAGTATCATGCATACCAATATTTAGAAAATTTTTAAATTTATCTCTTTCTTTTTGCGTACATGTTATAACACCATCTTTTTTAACACTATAAACATCTTTTTCCAATACTGGACATATATTGAAATCTCCTCCAAAAAATGATATTTCATTATTTTTAATACTATCATTAAAAAGTTTTACTAATCTATCACAAAATTTCATTTTGTTATAGAATCTATCTGTTTCAGTAATATCATCCCCAGTAAAATTTGATGCTGGGCCACCGTTTGGTACATATATTGAAGCAACTCTAATAGTTTTATTATCTATATCAAATTTAGCTTCTATATATCTTGAATCATTATCATAATCAATAATATCATAAAGTGGCAAATCATATTTTATATCATATAATTTGTATTTTGATAGTATTGCTACTCCATTATAAGATTTTTGTCCTTTATAGATTATGTTATAATTTAAATTTGATAATTCTAAAATAGGAAATTGATCATCAGTACATTTTAATTCCTGTAGTAAAACAATATCGGGATTTGTTTCTTTTAACCAACTTAATAAGTTTTCAATTCTTGCTCTTATTGAATTAACATTCCATGTAGATATTTTCATAAAGTTATATTGATAATTGTCATTATAGTATATATTATAATGTTATTTTATAATTTTAAAGGAAAAGAATAAAAAAGCATTAAGCTTAATCATATTAATCTTGATAGAGAAAATTATAAAAGTTTTTGTAATTTGTAATTGCTTATTTTAATTTCTTAAGACTAAATAAGTTATTATTATATATACAAACTATATCATTGCCGCTTCTTAGTGTAAAGTTACTTGCTAATTGTTCAACTACTATATAATTTTCAACTATTCTGTAATTAACCATCATTTCATAACCATCTGAATCAACCGCATATATTGCAGGCATCTCATAACTATTCTTGTTTGGAAATTCTATATATGTAAATTCGCCATCATCAAAAACTTTTGATGGAGCTATATTATCACTCCCACTGTACTCATAATCAAAATTATAAGCATCTAAGTTTCTTAAGTCAGGAAGATCACTTCTTTTTTCATTCATATCAAATACTACGATATTTTTGTCTTCTGACTCCGGATACATAAATTTTATATAAAACAAAACATCATCTTCTGTAACTGATGCAGCTTCAACAGCATCAAGTTCAAAATGATATGTCCTTTTATTTGTCATAACTGTCATGTTTGTATTTGCAAAGTCTAATATAGGTTTCAAAAATAATTTATTATCCATAACAGTAGTTTGCCAAGAAGTTGTATCGCCCATTGAAATTGTTTGTACTGTTTCTCCTTTTTCAAATTCTATATATGATTGTGATAAGTAATGTCCAACATATCTATAAACTTCGTTTGGATTATAAACATAAGCTCTAAATCTTTTTTCTGAACCTATTACTCTTGGTAACTGTACCGCAAAAGAGCTAGCTGCTAAATAGAATATTAAAAATATTGTAATAACTTTTTTCATTTTATATCAACAGTTCTATAGTTTGTAACAATCAAAATAGGTTTAGTAAAATCTTTCTTAAGATTATTATATTTTATAGCTTCATATTTAAAATCCAATAAAATTTTTTGTTTGATAACTTTTTTTTCATTATTTGTAATTATATGTATCTCGTATTCCATTTCTGCTTCCGAAGGAATTTTTTTTGTAAAAATATAACTACTTAACAAGCTTATTACTTTATTTTTCTTACTATTTTCATTATTTTTTTCTTTAAACTTAAAAGTTTTAATATAAACACGTTGTTCAATATTTTTATTAAACATATTAGCTGAAATTTGATTAAAATCTGTTCTAAATTTTTGTAAAACTTCATTAGTCGAATAATTTTTTATTTTTAAAAGTTTTTCATTTAAATCTTCTATATTTCCACTTTTGTAATTATGATTAAATAACTCTCTAACATATCTTATTAATAATAATCTTAATATAGCTTCATTTGAATTATAATTCATTTTTTCTGGTTTTACAGCTTCTATTGTTGTATAGTAGTTCACAGAATCTTTTTGAGTTACTAAAACAGGGAATTCCTCTTTTAAAGGCATAATGTTGTCAAATGTTATATATAATAAAATAACTATTATTACACTCATTATTGATAATATAATAAAAAATGTCCTTTCAGATATAGCATTTAAGTATTTTAGACAATACCAATCCATTGCATCTTCAAAGTATTTTCCCTCTTCATAGACGTCTTTTATTACTTCAGAATATCTTATTTTTCCTTCTTTTTCAGACATATTTTATAAATAATAGTTTAAATTATTTGTTATAATAATAAGATTTAAAATAATTTTAGCAAGAGGCTAAAAACAGTAAGATAATTTGATAATTTTTTATGTTAATTTTGTATTTATTATAAATATATATTTCTTTTGCAAATCTTAAAAAAATAGTATAAACCTATTGCATATTAAAATAATACATATAATATATTATATATACAGAACATATTAGAAAAGGAGGACCTAACAATATATTTATATATATAGGTCCTCTTCTTTTATCAACTTTTCTTACAAG
>CALXRO010000046.1 GCA_944390875.1 uncultured Rickettsiales bacterium | reverse complement strand
TAACAACTTAAATCAACAAGATCCCAATTATTTATATATTTGGTATTTTTAAGATATTTCTTAACTATTTCATCTCTTAAAAATTCATATTTATCAAATTGATTTGTAAGATATATTAAAGCTAATAGTCTAATTTCATGTATATTGTTATGTAATAGCATATCAACATTATCAAGATTTATAGCATATCTATACTTTTTTTCGAGTTTCCTGATTTGTGGTACAGTAAAGCCTAAAAATCTATCACCTTCGCCATATTCTCCAGAAGCTGTTTTAAAAAATTTTTGGTGATGTTCCGCTAATTTTGTACTAGGCCTTACTTCTTTATCATTTAAAATTTTATTTATAATATCATTTTCAATTTTCATAATAATAATATTTATTAATACTCAGGTAATAAAATATCTAAAACATCATCAGTGCCTAATTTTGTTTTTATAATAGTTCTACCAAATCTGTCTATTAGACCGCTTATGCCTGAGTTTGCAACTCTAACAACAGTTGCATTATTTTCAAGTGCACGAAATTTTAGTGTTTCAAAATGTTGATAAGGACCGCTAGTTTTTCCAAACCACGCATCATTAGTTACATTTATGATTAATCTTGTTTTTTTATTGATTAAGTTATTAAAAATGGCTTCATAACATATAATGGGTGAGATATCGTATAAATTTTCATCAACAAAAATTGTCTTTATATTTTCTTTAGACTTTGAAATATCAATATCTCCTATAATTGAATTTAGGAATTTTGGCAATATGTTTCTAAGTGGAATGTATTCGCCAAATGGAACTAAATGTTTTTTATCATAATAGTCAATTATTTTACCATTTTTAACAAATATTATTGAGTTAAATATTTTTTTATTGTTCCTATCAATTCTAATAGCTCCAGTTATTAGTGTTTTATTATTTAAAAAATCAATGTTTATCTCCTTATTTCCTAAATCACTTTTATTTATAAAAATACCATATGTCATAGCAGTTTCTGGCCATATTATATAACTAATATTTTCAGAATTTTTTGAGCTTAATGTTATTAATTTATCCAATATTTCTTCTCTATTATTTTTATTTATTTTTATTTCTTGTCTTATATTTGGTTGTACAATACGTATTTTAAATTTGGAGAATTTACTATTATCAATATTTGATAGCCTTATATATCCATATATAAAATTTGATAATATCATCAATAGATATAGTATAGAATATTTATTGTATTCCTTTTTTTGCAAAACCCAGTAAGACGTATAAATTATTAATATAAAAAATCCAAATATATAACTTCCAAATATAGAAACTGTTTGTATTATTATAGGAGAAAAACCTAGACTATAGGCAATTATATTCCAAGGAAAACCTGTAAATAAAATGCCTCTTAAATATTCAAAAATAGTCCAAAAAGTTGAAAATAATATTGATAATATAAATCTATTTTTAGTATATTTCATTGAATAATTTATAGATAAAGTTGTTAAACCAGTATATAATGCCAGATAGGCAGGAATAAAAGTTATAGCAAAAGGAATAAGCCAGCCGTATGTTTTTGGTTCTATTAATAGTGAATTACAATACCAATAACAATTTCCAATAAAATATCCAAAACCAAACATCCAACCTGTTTTAAAGGCTTTTAATTTATTATTCTCACAATTTAAACAAATTCTATCCAGTAAATACTTAAAACTAAAAAAAAATATAAAAAATATATATGTTGGTGCAAATGCTATTGTTGTTAGTATACCTATTAAAAATAAATAAAAATAGTAATTAAGGCTGTCTTTGTTAATTTTTGACATATTATATATATTATAATTGTTAAAAAAGGTTATATATGAATAAACTTTTATATTATTTCTTTTTTGTAAAGATATAAATTTATTGTATATTAGGTTAAAAAAATTTCAATCTTGCTGAAAAATCTTAATTACTGATATTCTTCTTATCTTAAGGATGTTAATAAAGTTCAGTATTTAGATTACAATTTTATTTTAACAATACTAAACTTGATTATGACAAAAGGAAATGGGTGACTTTTATAAATCTAATACCACAAAATATTATGATGTTATGTCAAAATTGGTAAACATGATGCTAAATGTTAAATTTTATGTGTTGAAGGATGGTATCAAATAACACCTACCCATCAACCCTTAAAGCGGCTAAAAAGGCACTTTGAGGGATTTCTACGTTACCTATTATTTTCATTTTCTTTTTACCTTTTTTTTGCTTTTCCAAAAGTTTTCTTTTTCTTGTAACATCGTCATCATAACATTTAGCAAGAACATCTTTTCTATATGGGTTTATTTATTATTTTATAGTTAAAACTTACATATTTTTTAGGATAAATTGCTGTAGAATACTATATTTATAATATATAATCACTATAATTATTATAACAATATTTTGCTAAATCATTTTTATTTAATTTTAAAACATTTTTATATTCAGTAATATAATTTACAGCCCAATTTAATATTTCATGCTCTTGTAAGTCTTTAGTCCATTCTATAACAGACATATTATTACCACAAGATGTTCGTATAAAACAAGGTTCAGCAACTTTTGTATCAATAGCTTTGAATCTATTACCAAATAATTTTTGACAATTTATATAAAACAAATGATCTTCACAAGTGCTGGTAATAGGTATACCTCCAAAGTCCATTATTGACTGCTTCCATAAGCTAAATCTAAAGCAATGTAAAGCACCAACTGATGCTATAGGTGAAAAAGCCAAACATATGGGTTTTGAATATTTTTTGCCTATTGTTGTTTTATAGATACTATTTTTTAGATTATTTTTTAAAATAACAGATTTTTCATCATCTGACGGTAACCAATTATTGTTTATATCTTGTATAAAATTAACATTATATTCACCCCACTGATTTGTGTCAAATACAAATGTGTAATACTTAAACATCCTAGTAAAGTCATAATTTCCAATACTAATAACTAAATTATCAATGTAATCTTGGTTTCTAATATCATCATCATCTGCATAAACAATCAAATCACTTTCCCCAAATTTTTCTTCTAAAGCAGCAATAGCAAAATTTCGCATCATTCCAATGGTTGGTCTATTGCTATAAATTTGGTTATATATAGAATTAGTTGCTGGATAATTATCTTCCCAAGGAAAAAATCTATCCCAAGCTATATTCATTTTCACTATTTTTTGCCATTTGCAATTATTTATTTCATTATTATTTGGCAAGAAAGAACAAGCGTAACCAAAATTGTTTTTTATTTGTTTGTTAATTTTATTTCTATCGTTAATGTGAAAATATAAAAAATTATTTGAGTTCATATTGTTATGTTCTTTAAAAAAGTCATGAGTTTTATAACTAGAGTCTACGACAGCTAATTTTATAATATGATTACCATTTTGTTCTTTTATTTGTTTTAATAACGAAACAATACCGAAATATCTAATATTGTTATTAGAATTTCTATCTCTATATGTTGGGCATATTATAAAAACTTTCATTATGAACTACCATATTATTAATAAAAATTAAATTATATTATTTTTACAAATCCATTTACTAAAATTGAATCTTGTATCAGAATTATAAAGATATGTATTTATGTTTTTATTTTTAGCATTTTTTATATTCTCTTCACCATCATCAATAAACAAAGTTTCCTGAGGTAAAATATTATTTTCTCTAATAATTTCTTCTATCCACTTACCATTGTTATCAGTTTTTAGTATATGATAATCAGCTGAGGAATATATCTTATCAAAAAAGTTATCTAACTTAAAATATGGAACTAATATTTCTGTGAATGATGAAAGGTTATCGGTTAATATACATGTTTTTATACCTTTGTCTTTACAATATTTAACAAAATTTAATAATTCAGAATTTAATTCAAATTTTTTTATACTATCAATTAACTCTTTATCTAAAAAATCGACATTTATATTGAATTTTCTTGCAATAAGATGGTGTAGATCGTTATGATTTACCCAACCTCTCATCCAAGCAAAAAATATATGTTTATTTTGTTCAAATAAAAAACTCTTAATTTTTTTGTATAAAATTGGATCTTTATCTTTTATATTACAATATAACCCATCCTGAATATTGTCTTTATCAAAGTTATATATAACGCCATCAAAATCACTTATAAATAATTTTATTTGCATATTAAAATAAATAGTTTATATATCTAATTTAGATTAGAATCATTAATTTTATATTCAATAAGTATGTTTTATTTTTTAGGTATTATTATTTTTCTAGATGGAGGAGTATGTGCTGGAAAAACTTCTTTACTGCATGAATTCAAAAAAGATAATTTTGTAGTAATTCCAGAACATACAGATTTAATAAGTAAAAATAAAGAGAAATGGATATTTTCTCTAAAAGATGACAATTTAATACTAGAAGAATTTATGAAAATTGAAAAAATCAGAAACATAATGATCCTATCAGCGTTAATTGATGGAAAAAATATTGTCGTTGATAGAAGTGTAATAAGCACGTTATCTTTTTATTATGCAATTGGTAAATATGAATTAGTTGAAAAATATTTATATGAAAATCAAATTTTTTATCCTGAAAAAGTTTATTTTTTAGATATTTCGCATGACGAGCGTATAAGAAGAGCTTACCAACGCGGAGATACAAGAAATAAAATATTAAATAACGTACTGTATAATGAGGATTTTAATAAAAAATTAAAACACTTTTTTTTAAATGTTCAAAAAAATACCAAAGTAGAATATATAAATGCTAGTAAAATGGATAGCAAAAAATTGAAACAATATATACTAAAAAAAGAGTTAGATGTTCAAAATATTATAAATAATAACGTTGAAAAAATGGACATAAAAGTATTTTATAAACTAAACCTTAATATATGATAATGCATTACATATTTATTTCTCCACATTTTGATGATATTTGTTTTTCCATGAGTGGTTTTTTACATAAAATAAGAAATGCCAGTATTAAAAAAACACTAGTGAATATATACACAATATCAAGTTATTACGAAAATGAAGATATTACTAATAAAATTGCTAATTATACAAAAAAAGAAAAGATAAACTACATAAGTATTTTAAGAAATATTGAAGATAATTTTTTTTGCAAAAAGTATAACTTAGACAAAATTAATTTAGATTTTGTAGAAGCTGGTGTTAGAAATTTAGTCTGGAATCTTAGTGATATTGAAAATGATGTAGAGTTTTTGAGGATAGCATTAGCAAATCTATTTAAAAAAATAATTAGCAAAAAAGAACAGATTGTTGTTTTTGCTCCAATGTCAATTGGTTATCATAGAGATCATGTTGTTTTAAATAAGGTGGTGAAAAATTTCACAAACTGTGATTTATTAAAAAATATAATTTTATATGAAGATATTCCCTATATAACATATGGTAGAAATAGACTTAATTTCTTTGAGGAAAATAAATGTTTTTTAAGTAAAAATAATTATAAACAGATAAAATTGCTATTAAATAAAGAAGAATTGAAAGCAAAAAGCTTTAATATTAAAATATATAAAAGTCAATTGTCTACTTATGAATTTGAGAATTTTAACATTAACAAATATGTTTTATTAGATAATAACAATTACATAGAAAGTTTATGGAAAAAACTATAATTTTTTATTGGCGAAGACCAACGCCGCCACTTTTTATTGGTGGAGCAGAAAAATGTCATAACATATTAGCTGAAGAATTAACTAAAAAAAATATAAGAGTTATATATGTTGGTAGTCTTGAGGACCCAAATTTCCCAAGTTATACATTGTATAACAAATATTTAAATGATCTTAAAAACAATACAGATGTAACTAATTTAAATATTGACCATAGAATTGTAACATATATTTATAAAGGTATAAATTGTATAACAATGCAGCAAAATTATTTATCAGCGAAATTCAAGGATATTGTGTTACAACATCAAAATAGTTTGATTGTTACATCAATGGAAAAGAGTTTTGATTTTGTTAAAATAGCAAATAAATTTGACGTTAAAACATTCGTTTGGTTGCATTCTTGTTTCGATAATGAAATTGAAGTCATAAAGGCAAAGCCAACAATTATTGCTTCTGTTTCAAATTTTGTTAAAAATTACATATACAATAAATATAAAATGAACACTTTAGTATTTAGACCACAATTTCATTTTAACAATACTAAACCTGATTATGACAAAAGGAAATATGTGACTTTTGTAAATCCAGTACCACAAAAAGGTTGTGATTTTATATTAAGATTGGCAAGCATGATGCCAAATGTTAAATTTTTGTGTGTTGAGGGATGGTATAAAAATTCGGATTTTATAAGTAAGATGCCAAATAATATAATTTACTTAGAACCTCAAAATGATATGAGTTATGTATGGTCTGTTTCTAAAATATTGCTTGTGCCTAGCATAGTACAAGATGCTTCACCACGAGTTATAGTTGAAGCTAATATGAATTATATACCTGTGATAGGAAATTGTATAGGTGGAATTCCTGAGGTTATGAATTCTAGTGGTTATATAATAGACGTGTCTGATATAGAAAAATGGATTGAGACTATTAATTATTTACTAAACAATGAAAGGAAATATTTTAAAATATCTGAGGATTCCTATAAAGCGTCTCTAATGTTCAAAAGAGATTTTGTTAGTGAGTTTTTAAAAATAATAGAAATTTGTTAAATATTAAAATTTAGTTATGTATATCGTATTTATCAAACAACAATCACCCATCAACCTTCAAAGCAGCAAGAAAGGCACTTTGAGGGATTTCTACATTACCTACTATTTTCATTTTCTTTTTACCTTTCTTTTGTTTTTCCAGAAGTTTTCTTTTCCTTGTAACATCGCCACCATAACATTTAGCAAGAACATCCTTTCTATATGGATTTATTGTTTCTCTTGCTATTATTCTATTTCCTATTCCAGCTTGTATTGCTATTTTAAACATTTGTCTTGGTATCAAATCTTTTAATTTTTCACATAATGCTCTTCCTCTATTTTCAGCTTTTGTTCTGTGAATCATAATCGACAAAGCATCAACAGTTTCTCCATTAACAAATATTGATAGTTTTATCAAATCACTGTCTTTATAATCTGTTATTTCCCAATCAAAACTTGCATAACCTTTTGAATACGATTTTAACTTGTCATAAAAATCGTAAACAATTTCGTTTAATGGAAGTTTATAAATCAACATTGCTCTATTTCCAACAAAAGTCAAATTATCTTGAATACCACGTCTGTCAATACAGAGATTTATTATATCTCCAAGATATTCTTCTGGTGTCATTATTGTTGCTCTAACCCATGGTTCTTGGATATTTTTTATGTATTGTATATCTGGTAAATCTGATGGATTATGTATTTCAAGATAATCTTTACCTTCATCAAATTTAAAACCTTTTGTTGTATTAATATATACTCTATATATTACTGATGGAGCAGTTGTTATTAAATCTAAATTAAATTCTCTTTCAAGCCTTTCTTCTATTATTTCTAAATGTAATAAACCTAAAAAGCCACAACGAAAACCAAAACCTAATGCAGATGAGGTTTCAGGTTCAAATTCAAAACTTGCATCATTTAAATGTAATTTTGCTAAAGATTCTTTGAAAATATTATAGTCACTTGCATCAACTGGATATATACCACAAAAAACAACAGGATTATTTTGTTTAAATCCTTTTAATGGTCTAGCTAAGTTATCATTTGCTAATACTATTGTATCACCTATTTTACAGTCAGATACCTGTTTTATTTGTCCAGTAAAAAAACCTACTTCACCAGCTGATAGAGTGTCCAGCTTGATTTGTTTTGGTGTGAAAACACCTATATTTTCCATTTGATATATTCCACCTGTTGCTAGCATTTTTATCTTATCGTTGCGTTTTAATACACCATCAACAACTCTAATTAAAACTATAACTCCTAAATAAACATCATACCAACTATCTATGAGCATTGCTTTAAAGTTACTA
>CALXRO010000045.1 GCA_944390875.1 uncultured Rickettsiales bacterium | reverse complement strand
GAAAGAATAAAACAGTTAAAAGCAAAACAAGATAATAAACAGCTTTTTGATTATTATAGAAAAATGTTTAGCGAGTTATTTATGAATGATATAATGAAAAAAAGATATATTGGAAGTAAAACAAATATTATAGATTATAAAATAAACTATCAAGAAAAATTAAAAGAAAAAATTAGTAAAAGGAATCAATCAGACTTAACAAATACTTTTAAAACTATAAAAGATAAATTGTTGAAAGAAAGAAAGCAGAAAAGTCAGCCTATATCTTTTGTTCAAAGGGAAAAATTTAGAAGACAAAATTTAGAAAAAAGATCAAAAAGTAGTCCGATATTATAAGAATACTGATTTTTATTATAAAATTATTATTTATTTACTTAATATAAGTCCTTATATTTCTTCATAATATCATCTTTATTCATTGAAAAGTTTGATTCAATAAAAATATCTTTCATTTTTTCCAATATTAATGAATATTTTTTAGAATTATTGAAACCATTTATTTGTAAGACTTTTGCATTTATATTAAATTTTGGTATATCAATATTATCAATATTTTTTAATAATTCCAAATATTCTTTTTTATAATTAATACATATATTAACCATAATTATATCTTTTACAAGATCTTTATCCTTATAGTTAAATAAAAGTTTTTTTATTTCAAACTCGTCAATTTCATTAATTCTATTTTTTAACAAAATGCTAACAAAATTTTTTTCTTTTTTTGTTATTAAAAATTTATAATCTATATTATTTTCAATTATTAATATAACTATAGGAACTAAATAATTAAACTTATAATTATGAATTATTGCATTTATTGAGTAAAAGATTTCCAAATATTTAAAACTTAATTTTTTGCCAAAAATAATTTGTATAATATTTATGCTTTGCATTTTTAACAAAGCATTTAGTGGATATTTAGATTCAAATAAACTTTTTAATTCTTTAGCTATTCTTTCTTTAGATAAATTACAAATTTTATTGGCAAATTTTTCACAGGCTTTTAATGATTTATAATCCAAAGAATACGAATAATACGAATAAAACCTAAAAAATCTTAAAATTCTTAAATTATCTTCAATTATTCTTTTTTCTGGATTACCTATGAATCTTAGAATGCCCTTTTTTATATCACTAATACCATTGAAATAATCATAAATATTGTAGTTTATATCACAATAAAGTGCGTTTATAGTAAAATCCCTACGTGCAGCATCAATTTCATAATTATCAGTAAATTCAACTAACGTGTGTCTTCCATCAGGTTTTATATCTTTTCTCAAAGTTGTTATTTCAAATGATTTGCCATTTATAATAGCTGTTATTGTGCCAAAATCTATCCCAGATTTATAATACTTTATGCCATTTTTTTCAAAAATATTTATTAATTCTTCCGGTTTATATTTTGTAGCTAAATCATAATCATTTATTTTCCTACCAAGAATATAGTTTCTGACACAGCCTCCTACTAATCTCACTTCATCACGGCCATTTAACAATATACCAAACAAAAATTTGATTTCATTAGTAAAAATATTAGGCTGGACACGCATGTATTATTATTTCCGAATTTTCTAATGAAGATTGTATTTCCTTCTTTATATATCTTACTACATTATGTACATCTATAAAAGATTTATCCTTACTTATCTGTACTTTTACTTGTATAAAAATTCTATCACCAGATCTTCTTGTTCTTAAATCAGAATAGCTTATAACATCTTTATTACCAGAAATTATATTTATAATTATTTCTTTTTTTGAGTTTTCTATTTCTTTTGACATTATATTGTTTATTGCATCTATTAAAATTTCAATAGCTGGTTTCAGAACCGTTGATGCCATAATTATTGCTATTATTGGATCAATTATATAGTGATTATATATAAATTTACAGAAAATAATTGAAAGTAAAACTCCACCATTTGTTAAAGTGTCAGTACTATAATGTGCAATCTCGCCTTTAATTACTAAAATATTGTTGTTTTTACAATTTTTTTTCAGGATAATTATAATAATTAATGATATTATGGTGGATATTGACATAACCATAATTGCTATATTTGAATAATTAAGCGCCTTTTTATTAATTATATTTACAACTGCATTTTTATATATAAGAAATATTGTTATTAGAATTAAAACAGATGTAAACAATATAGCTATGTCCGCTATTCCATAAAAACCATATTTATAGTCATCGTTTTTTTCTTTTATGGAGTAATTATAAGCAAATAAGATTACTGTGGAACTTATAAAGTCAAATATTGAGTCAACACATAATGATAATATTGACAATGAACCTTCTACTTTAAATATTATTAACTTTGCTAAAACTAATATCAGCGATAAAATAATTGGTAGGCTTAAAACTTTCTTTATTCTCCGGTCATTCATAAATATTAATAAAAACTAACTCAGTAAGTATAAGTTCAATTCATATTTATTTCAAGAAAAATTTTTAGTATTTATAAATTATTATTTGCACTTGATTTTCAAACAATTAAATATATTCTAGTTACTATTAAATAGTCCTAATATATAAAATGAAATTTACAATAGAAAAAAGTACATTACTTAAACTATTAGGGAAAGTTTGCGATGTAGCTAGTAAAAAAAATCCAAACAATCCTGCTATATTACAAAATATAAAAATTGAAGCAAATGGAGGTAATATATATTTTACTGGTACGGATTCAGATACATATGTAAAGGATAATTGTAAAGCATTTGTTGAAATTGATGGCGCCACAACAGTTTCTGCACAACTTATGTATGATATAACTAAAAAGATGAATGATGGAGCCGAAATAGTTTGTGAGTACTTATCTGAAAACAATATACTAAATATATCATCTGGTAGAAGTAAATTTAAGTTAATGTGTCTTGATGCTGATGGTTATCCAAATTTTGAAGAACATCAGATGCAAATTGAATTTAAGATTAGAGCAAATGATTTAGTTTCAATTATTGACAAAACAAGATTTTCTATCTCTGATGATCCAAGTAGGTACTATCTAAATGGGCTGTTTTTACAAACTATTGAGGACGATGGAATAAAATTAAATGCAGTTTCAACTGATGGTCATAAATTATCCGTTATTACAATTAATTATTATAATGGCAATGGCGAAATAAATGGAGTAATAATACCTAAAAAAGCTTTGCCAGAAATAAAAAAAATTGCTGCATCAGTTAATGATAATGATATTAAAATATCAGCTTCAAAAACTAAAATTAAAATTGAAACTGAAGATACAATTATAATATCAAAATTAATAGATGCTGAATTTCCTGATTATAAAAGAGTTATACCAAAAGACAATGATAAAATTCTTAGAGTAAACAAGCGAGAAATAAGTTCAATTATAGATAGAATATCTACAGTGGCAAGTGATAATCATAAAGGAATTAAATTAGTATTGACAGAAAACAATTTATATCTTGAATCTAATTCAGCAGAAAACGGTTTTGCTTCTGAGGAAATAAATGTTGATTTTAATTATCCTGATAAAATTGAAATAGGTTTTAATTCAAGGTTTCTTTTAGAAATAATTTCTCAAATAGAAAGTGATACAGTTGAGGTAAAACTTAAGGATGGCAATTCAGCCATAATAATTAAAGGTTCTAGTGAGGATAATAATACTTTTGTTCTGATGCCTATAAGAATATAATGTCTAGCAAATATATTACTGAAGTAATATTGAATAATTTTAGAAATTATTCTTGTAAGGCTTTTAATTTTTACGATGGCATTAATGTTATAGCTGGAAATAATGGATTGGGAAAGACTAATATTCTAGAGGCTATATCTTTATTTTCAAATTTTAGAGGCATAAGGTCTGCTAATATACGTGAACTAACTTCATTAGTAAGAAATAATAATTTTTTACCCATTGATGTTTTATTTTCTGTTTTTATCAAGTTTTCAAATGGAGAAAAAATACTCCTAATGCAGAAAATGGATAAAAAAATAATAAAATACAATGATAACAATCTAAAAAATTTAAATGAATTATCAAATATTTTAAACATAACGTATTTTGTCCCGCAAATGGATAGTTTTTTTATAGAAAGTAGTCTAAATAGAAGAAGATTTTTGGATAGAACATGTGATATGTTGTATATAAATCATCTTGATAATGTTAGAAAATATGAGTTTTTTCTTAAAGAACGTATGAAAATTCTAACCACTCAAGAAAAATATGATAATTGGCTTGATATAGTTGAGAGAAAAATTGCTGAATTAGGTACATCAATAGCAGGAGTTAGAAATAATACTATAAAATATTTAAATGATATTTTAGAAAATGAAATTAATAATTTTCCAACAAGTAAAATTGAACTTACAGGTGATATTGAAAAATCTCTATCAGACTCAAAAGCAATAGATATAGAAAATGTATATCGTAAAAACTTATTTAAGTTTAGATTACAAGACAAAGTCCAAAAAAGAACAAATTACGGTATTCATAAAAGTGATATATTGTTATATAATAAAAACAAAAACATAATCGCAAGTCTTTGTTCAACAGGTGAACAAAAAACATTATTGATGTCACTTATAATTGCAAAAACAATATTTTCTAGTAAAATTTCAAATGGTACGAGTATCTTGCTTTTGGATGAAATTTGTTCACATATAGATCAAAACACAAAGAAAATTTTATTTAGAGAATTAGATAAAATTGATATACAAATTTTTATGACTGGGATCAATAAAGAAGACTTTAATATTATTAAACATAGTATGATAGAATTATGAATAAACAAATGACTTTTGATTTTGTAACAAATATAAACTATAGTGTTGGTAATTTTATAGTCTCATGTGGTAATATAGATGCTTTTTGTTATCTAAATGAAGATTTTGAAGAAGATTATCTTTTTAAAAACAATGTAATTTTTTTAAGTGGAGAAAGTAAATGTGGTAAAACGCATCTTGGACAAATTTGGAAGCAAAAACATAATGCAAATAATATTGATATT
>CALXRO010000044.1 GCA_944390875.1 uncultured Rickettsiales bacterium | reverse complement strand
CCGGATAATTATTTTATATGGTATGTTGCAAATATATTAATAACAGCACTTTTGGTTATTATGTTTGATACATTAATAAAAGAAGTTATGAATATTATAAATAATATTTTAACTATAGATGGTGCTACAGCAAATACTGGTGGTAAAAATGCAATGCTTGCTGCTACCACTGGTGAATTTAGTATAAGCAAGCAATTTAAAAATTTTGGTAGTACAATGGGTTTAGCGGCATTACAAAAAGAATCTGGTATATTAAGAACAACAAAAGCTTTTTTAGATTTAGAAAAAGGTTTAGGTGGAAACTTATTAGCCCATGGCAAGCGTATTGGCTCTGGTTTTAAAGCTGGAGTAGAAGCATTAACTGGTGATAAAGAAAAAGCCAAAAGGACTTTGACAAAAAATGGCCTTTTGGATTATGTAAAACCACTAACAGGTATTCCTTTTGTTGGTAATAAAATTGGTAAAAAAATCGATAATACTGAGGCTGATGTTGAAGCTTACAAAGAAAGAAAAAAGAGAGAAGGAGGAAAATGGTCAAAAACATTTGAACAAATAAAGAATATATGGTCTTCTAATAAAGTTAAAAGTGAAGTTACAGCACTACTTAGTAGAAAAGGTAATAAAGCCTTAAGAAAACATTTAGAATCTTTAAAATCTGAGCTGTCTAAGAAGATTTTTGGCCAAAAAATGGCTTCAAAAATATCAGGTAATATTAAAAATATCAGTGGTGAAGAAGCCTCTAGAATAAAGGATTATTTACAAAAATTTGCTGCCAATGAATATAACAGAAAAGGTATGGCAGATTTGAATTATGATGTATTCTCAGATAATTATGGAAAATCAAACAGAAAATTAATTATAGAATCACTAAAATCCAAGGATAAAAAAGGTTTGATGGAAGCAATAAGAAATTCAAAAAACATTACACTTAAAAGTTTATTTGGTAAAAATAATATGAATTACCTCACTGAATTAAGAGAAAATGATGATATCGATTATGAGATAGAAGATTATATAGTTGAGAATATGCAAAAATATTTAGAAATGTCTAGTTATGGAAGTAAAGGAATTTATTATAATATAGTATCTGGTTCAAGTTTTGAAAAAAAAGACTCAAGTAGCAATGAAATATTAGTTAAAGATGACGAAGGAGAAGAATATAAAATAAAATTAGAAGAAAATTCAGATGGCAATAAAAAAGTTGACACATCTGCTATATTTGATCAAGATGGAACAAAGATATTTGAAGTTAAGGATGCAAATTGCATATTAAAAGTTGATAATGTTGAGTATATTATAACTTCTACCGAAGACAATGGAACTATAGTAAGTATTGCAAAAGAAGATGGTACAACTAAAAAAATGACAAAAGAAGAGAAAAATGCAGCCTTACAAGCCAAGATTGAGAAAAAACTTGAAAAATTCAATAAAATGATGAAAGAAGCTGAAGAATTTGAAAAAAATAATCATTCTGAAAAATAATATAGTTCCATAATAAAAACTTTATTATATTTTATAATATTTTAGAACAGATACCTTTATATTGCATAATAAACAATTAAAATCATATACTAATTTGTTATATAAACAAAATTTATTTTACTTCTTCTTAAGAAGTTTTCCAATTGTAAACCAAGACTGTTTTTGTCAAAAAAATTGGCATATTTATGCAATATCTAGCGCTCTTGAAGAAGTTATAAACGGAAACATAAAAAGATTGATAATAAATATACCTCCAAGATATTTAAAATCTTTTTGTGTTAGTGTTTCTTTTCCTACTTGGATATTAGGTAAATGGCCAAATAAAAGAATAGTTATTGCTAGTTATTCAGAAAAATTAGCCATTAAACATTCATTAGATTCAAGATTAATAATGCGAAGCAATTGGTTCAAAAATTTATTTCCAAATTGTATTCTTAGTAGAAATCAGAATGAAAAATATAAATTTTCTACAACTATGAATGGTTATAGATTTGCAACATCTGTTGGTGGCACATTAACTGGAGAAGGTGGTGATATATTAATCATAGATGATCCACATAATCCACAACAAGTATTAAGTAATAAATATAGAGAAAAAACTTTAAATTGGTATAGTAATACATTTAGTAGTAGACTTGATGATAAGAAAAATGGCGTCATCATAATTGTTATGCAACGTTTACATCCAAATGATCTAACTGGATATTTATTAGAAAAAGATAAAAACGGTTGGTTTCATCTAAATCTACCAGTTTATTTTGAAAATTATACAGAAATTAAAGTAGGAAAATTTGAAAAAATTATTTTACCTGGTGAATACCTTTTTCCAGAAAGAGAAAATAAAGATGAAATTGAAAAAATAAAAAAAGATATGGGTAGTTATTTTTTTAATGCACAATATTTGCAAAAACCAATGTTAAATACAAATAGTATTTTTAAGAAAGAATGGCTATACAAATATCAAAATGATTATAATTACAATAATATTTACCTTAGTTTTGATACTGCAATAAAAACTGGAATAAAAAATGATCCAACTGTATGCACGATATGGGGCGAATATGAAAATAAGTATTATCTAATAGACACTTTCAGAAAATGGCTTGAATATCCAGAACTAAAAAATGAAACAATAAAACTTATAAATAAATGGCAACCTAATGCAGTTCTTATAGAAGATAAAGCCAGTGGACAATCACTCATACAAGATTTGAGAAAAGAATTAAAAATTAATATAATAGCCATAAAAGCAATAAAAGATAAAATCACAAGATTTGCCTCTGTAACTCCTATGTTTGAAAGTCGCAGAGTTTTTATAAAACAAAATGATATATGGCTATTTGATTACGAATATGAACTTTTGGCATTTCCTAATGGTCAATACAATGATCAAGTTGATTCTACTAGTCAATTTTTAAACTGGGTTAATAATAAGAAAAATAATATTAATAATTCTTTTAGAATCGTAAGATTATAAATATTTATTTTTAAACTATAATCTAATTGCAAAATTTATAAAAAAATTATATAATATAAAAAAGTTATATAAATTTATGCAACCTTTAGCTGATAAAATTAGGCCACAAGACATATCATTACTAGTTGGACAACAACAATTACTTTATGAAGGAGGTATATTAAAAAGAGCGTTTGAACAAGATAAAATACCTTCTATGATTTTTTGGGGACCGGCTGGAACTGGCAAGACTACAGTAGCAAGATTATTATTAAAAAAAGAAAATTATTTCACAGAAATAATATCAGCAACCAACACAGGAGTTCAAGATCTAAAAAAAATATTTGAATTAGCTTACAACAAATTCAAAGATTTCGGAAAAAGTACTATACTATTCATAGACGAAATACATTGTTTTAAAAAAAATCAGCAAGATGTTTTATTGCCATACATAGAAAATGGAGTAATAGTACTAATCGGTGCTACAACTGAAAATCCATCATTTGAACTTAATTCGGCTTTATTATCAAGATGTAGGATAATAATATTTAAACCATTAGATAACGATTCACTATTAACAATAATATCAAGAGTTGAAAAATTAGAAAATAAAAGTCTACCAATAACAAAAGAAGCTAAAAAAGTCCTAGCTGATATATCAAATGGTGATTGTAGATATCTTTTAAATATGTGTGAAGAACTATTATCTTTAGAAGTGAAGAAAAAATTATCAATAAAAGAAATGCTACAGATTGTAAACCGAAGAAAAGCTAATTATGATAAAAAAAATGATAATCATTATAATCTAATAAGCGCGTTTCATAAGTCAATTAGAGGCTCTGATGTTCAAGCAGCATTATATTGGATGGCTAGAATGCTCGATGGCGGAGAAGAATATCATTATATTTTTAGAAGACTTATGAATATAGCTGTAGAAGACATAGGAATGGCCGATCCACAAGCTTTAATTCAAGTAACTTCTGCATTACAAGCTTTTGATTTTATGGGACCGCCTGATGGCATTTTATGTTTAACACATGCAGTCATATATTGTGCCACAGCTCCAAAATCAAACGCTGGGTATATGGCACAAAATTATGTGTTTAAAGATGTAAAAGAAAATAATTATCAAAATCCTCCCAGACATATACTTAATGCTCCAACAAAATTAATGAAAGAAATTGGTTATTCTGATGGTTATATATATGATCATGATACAAAACTCTGTTTTTCTGGACAGAATTATTTTCCAGAAGATATGGAAAGAAAAACATACTATAAACCTAACGAAAGAGGTTTTGAGAGAGAAATTAAAAAAAGACTTGATTACTGGGATAATTTAAGAGAAAAAATCAAGAAAAATGATCTTATTCATCAATAAAATTAAAAGTAAACAGTATCTATGTCATTAGAAATTAATGTATAATCGTCATCACCTTCAATTATTTTTTTAACAGAATCAATATCTGACAATTTAAATACAACTATAGGTAAATTATTATCCTTAGCAAGAGCAAATGCTGTCTGATCCATAATTTTTAGATTATTTTTTATAACATCATCAAAAGTAACTGTCTTATATCTTTTTGCATCATTAAACTTTTTTGGATCTTTATTATAAACTCCATTTACTTGAGTTCCTTTAAATATAGCATCACATTGCATTTCAACAGATCTTAGTACAGAAGCTGTATCAGTTGTAAAGAATGGATTGCCAGTACCACCAACAAATAATAATATTTTACCATCTTTTAAAGCTTTTAAAGCTTTATTTCTATTATAACAATCACATAATTTATCTATAGTTAACGCAGATTGTATTTCTGATTGTATACCGATATCCAATAAATATGTACTCAATGCTATACCATTCATTATAGTTGCTAACATACCCATATAATCAGCATTATTTCTATCCATTTTGGTATTTTGTGCACCTCTAAAAATATTACCACCTCCAACAACAAGACATAATTCAATACCTAGATCATATATTGACTTTATCTCTTTTGAAATATTTTCTAGAGACTCATTATCATAGCCAAAGCCTTTTCCTCCAGCTAACCCTTCTCCAGATATCTTAAATAATATTCTTTTAAATTTCATAAGCCTTTAGTTTTTTAATAATTGTAAATTTCTTTTATTAAAAGACAACAACACATATTAAATAACACATAATTTTAAAAATTATTAAATAAAAATAACCTTGATTTTCAAAAAATATTTATAATTATTTATTAACAAAACTTATAATTTACATGGATAAAAATAATAATATGAATAAATATTTAAGCATGGTTATTGCATTAATATTCATCGTTTTAATCTATACAATAAAGACCAAAATTACAAAAAATAATAGTTTAAACGAAAACCTTACGGATGATGAAGTTTGCATATTTATACAAGAATCATGTATACATTGTCATGACTTAAAGAGATATTGTGAAAAAATAGACACATCTAAATACAATCTAAAATTTTATGATATAAAAGACAGAAAAAATTTAGATCTATTACTAAAATATGCAAACAAACATCACATATCTTTCATGGAATTAGGTACCCCAGCAATATTCACAAAAAGCGAATGTATGATTGGTTTTGATTTAGATGACAAAGACGAAGAAAAATTTATAGAGCTTTTAGATAAAAATATAGAAGAAAAGAAAAAAATTAATAAACAAAAAGATATGGTAAAAATACCATTACTCGGAAGTTTTAGCAAAACTGAAACAAATACTATTAAAACATTATTTTTATGTATATGGAGTTATTTTTTCAGTATACACAACATATATTCACTAATTTTTATAACATTAGTATTTTTAATGTTTAATATAAAAAATAAAAGAACTGTAGTAATTTCATATTTTTCTTTTTTAATGATTATAAAATTTTTTATTATTACTAATTTTATTAATGTATCAGTATTTATAAGATTGATAAGAATTTCAATTTTTATTTTGAGTTACTATGTTATCTACAGTGCTATAAATAAAATAACTTCCGTAAATAAAAATGACTTTGAAAATAATAAATTCATTGAAAAATTACCAACATATTTGGTTTTTTTCATAACTTTTCTAACTTTTGTTTCTGCGATAACAGAATTTATCCAACCTATAAATATTTTGAATATTTATGAATATAAAATAAATGAACAAAGTATTAGCAAATTTAATTATTTTTTAAGTAATTTTGCATACGTTTTTTCTACTACTACATTGAGTCTTTTACTATTTTGTATATGTTATTTTCTATTAAAAAAAGTAAAATTTTTAAAAAATAATTTGACTATTATTAATGAAGTATTAAAATTGCTAATAGGAATAATAATAACATTCATTTAAAAAATAGATGGAAAACAAATTATTAAGGCCTCACCCGAAAGAAGATGTCGGGAAGAAGAAAGGTAATTTTATTGGGAATTATGTGATACCGCATATATTGGGAAAAAATAAAAAAGCTATTGACGTACCATTGATTACTTTTTTGGGCGCGGCAAGGACTGTAACTGGATCTAAGTATTTAATAAGATATAAGGATAAGAAAATACTTATAGATTGCGGTTTATTTCAAGGAATTAAAGATGACAAAATAAAAAACAAAAAAGAACTCCCAGTAAGCCCAAAAAAAATAGATGCTATAATACTGACCCACGCACATCTAGACCATAGTGGTTATATTCCTTTAATGGTAAAAGAAGGTTTTAAAGGACCTATATACTCAACAAAAGCAACTTTTGAACTTTGTAAAATAGTACTGCCAGATTCTGGTTACTTACAGGAAGAAGATGTAAAATATATGAAGAAAAAGAAAGTTTCAAAAGAAGAAAATCCAGAACCACTTTATACAGAAGAAGATGCAATAAAAAGTCTTAAACGTTTCAAAACTGTCAGATTTGGAGATAAAATAAGAATAGACAATAACATAAGTTTTGAAATAAATCATGCTGGACATATACTTGGCGCTGGAACAATCAGTTTATATCTTGACAATAAAAAAATAGTTTTCTCAGGAGATTTAGGAAGAACAGACGATGATATTTTATATGATCCTGCTAAAATTAAACAGGCAGATTATATTTTATGTGAATCTACATATGGTGATAGAACACATAAAGATACTGATCAAAAAGAAGATCTAGCTGAGATAATAAATAGAACAATAAATCGTGGTGGAAACTTAATAGTACCAGCTTTTGCTGTTGGCAGAACTCAGTTATTATTATACTACATACATCAGCTGAAAAAACAGAAAAAAATACCTTCAGTTCCAATTTTTATAGACAGTCCAATGTCTGTAAAAGTAACTAATCTTCTGGACGATTTTGCTGATGAACATAAATTGTCAGAAGATGAATGTCTTGATATGTTTGAAGACGCCAAATTTACTCCAACAGTTGAACAATCAAAAAGAATTTTCGAATGTAAAATTCCTTCAATAATAATATCTGCAAGTGGTATGATGACAGGTGGTAGAATTTTACATCATGTAGCTCATTATGGAGCTGACAGTAAAAATACAATATTACTTGTAGGTTTTCAAGCAAATGGTACTAGAGGCAGAGCACTACAAGATGGTAAAAAAGAACTAAGAATACATGGACAAGTAGTTAAGATCAATGCTGAAGTTACAAAATTGGAAAACATGTCTGCACATGCTGACTCAAATGAACTTATGGATTGGTTAAATGGCTTTCAAAATAAACCAGAAAAATTATTTGTCATACATGGTGAAGAAAAATCAAGCATAACTTTATCCGAAAGGGTAAAAAAAGAATTAGATTGGGAAACTTATGTTCCTGATTATTTAGAAACACAACAGTTATAGTAATAAGAGGTAAAACATGAAAAATAAAGAGTTAAAAATAAAAATAATGCCCATAGACACAGGTCGTGAACATAGGATATTATTAAATCCTGACTCGGAAATTGTTAAAAAAGAAGGTTTTGTAGCAACTTCAAAAGTCAAAGTTAATTCAAAAAAAAAGCATATATACGGTATACTATATATGTCAAAAAAAATTAAAAAAGACGAAGTAGGTATAACAGAAAATATAGCAAAAATATTAAATGTTAAAAATAAAGATAATGTTGTTGTAGAACGTAGAGAACCATTAAAGTCATTTTCTATTGTAAGAGATAAATTAAGAGGTAAGCCATTTACTGAAGAAGGTATTTATAGTGTTATAAGGGATGTTGTTGACGAAAAGTATACAGATATGCACATAGCTTGTCTCTGTGCAGCAACAGAAGGGGAAAATTTATCCGATGATGAAATAGCGTATTTTGCAAAAGCAATGGTCAATACCGGAGATGTTATAAAATGGAATTATGATATAGTAGTAGATAAACATTGTATAGGTGGTATACCAGGTAATAGGACAACACCGCCAGCAATAGCAATAGTTGCTGAATATGGTCTTCGTATACCAAAAACTTCTTCAAGAGCAATAACCTCACCTGCTGGAACAGCTGATGTTATGGAAGTTATGACAAACATAATGGTACCAACAAAAGATCTCAAAAAAATAGTAGAAAAGGTTAATGGTTGTTTAGTATGGGGAGGTGCTGTAGATTTGAATCCATCTGATGATATTATAATAGGAGTAAAAAAAGACTTAGATCTCGATAGTAGAGGTCAAATGTTAGCTTCAATAATGTCAAAAAAGGTGGCAGCAGGTTCGACACACATACTAATTGACGTACCTTACGGCCCAACAGCAAAAACAAAAACACTAGAAAGCGCTAACTCTCTCAAAAATGACTTCGAAAAGCTAGGAAAAAAATTGGGAGTAAAAGTATTAGTTAACATTAGCGATGGTAGTCAACCTGTTGGTAACGGTATCGGACCTGCCTTAGAAGCTAGAGATATTATTAAAGTTCTTAAAAATGAACCTGATGCTCCTAAAGATTTAAGAGAAAAAACTTTATACTTGTCAGGTCTTATTATAGAATTTGACCCAAAAGTCAAAAAAGGACAAGGTATAAAAATAGCTACTGAGATTTTAGAAAGTGGCAGAGCTTGGGATAGATTTCAAAAAATATGCCAAGCACAAGGTGGTATGAAAAAAATACCTGAAGCCAAATTTAAAAAAGACGTTTTAGCTAAAAGAAACGGAAAATTAATAGAATTTGACAATAAAAAATTATCCCAACTTGCTAAATTAGCAGGTTGTCCTACACAAAAAGCTGCTGGTGTGTGTATATATAAACACTTAAAAGATAGCGTGAAAAAAGGAGAAAAACTTTATACTATATATACTAATTCTAAAGGTGAAATGGAAATGGCCTTAAAATTCGCAGAAGAATCTAATATTATGAAAATTAAATAGATTTTAATAGTTTAATGATCTATTATTATAATAGATCACTTTTTTTGGAATTTTTATGAAGTTAAAAGAAAATAAATACAGAAAATTAATTATAATTATACCTATTGTTTTTTTAATAATTTTTGCTCCAAAAATTGCCTCTGTTAAAAAAAGTATAGGGAGTAAATATACAAAAATTAGAAACAAAAATATAAAGATTTATTTATCGGAAAATGACGATAAAGTTTTTAGTTCTTGTTTAAAATACGATGAAAATATAAAGTATTTTACACAACGATATTCATCAATTGTAAATATCATATATAATTTAGAAAAAAAGCATTATCTAAAAAAAGAGGATAGAAAGATTTTATTTAAAATATTAAAAGAAGGAAATGTTAGTGAATTAATAGATAAAGTAAAATCACTAAATCTAAAAATTCTTGATGCTTACTCTTTATCTAAAAAAAATTTAATAATAGCTTTAGCATATGAGTTTGGCTTTTTTAGTTATGAATATATTGAGAAATTTTATGAAGATGCAATAGAAAATAATAAATTTGATATTGAAAATTATGTAATGCTCGCCGAATTTCAAAAAAGAAATTGTAAATATGATAAGGCAATAAACACTCTACTAAACATATCATCAATCGCAAACAATAGTTCACAAAAAATAAATAGTGACAAAAACTATCAAATGTTAGGTGATTTATATTTAATGAAAAGAGATTATGAAAATGCACTAGCCAACTATATAAATAGTTTAGTTATAGTTGATTTCGATGAAAATACTTATGAAAAAGCAAAAATTTTAGTAAAAATAGGCGATATTATGCTAATAAGAGGTAATATACTTGAATCAATAAAATATTATAAATACGCACTGAGTCTGGAAAAAATCAAAAATAAAGAAAAGATAAATTTGTTACTAAAACTATCTGATGCGTATTATACATATGGCAATTACGAAGCAGGTTTAAAATTTGCCAAAGAAGCAGAACATAGATCAAGAAAAAGTAAAAATTCATATTACCATTTTAGAGCAAAATATCTTGAATGTCTGAATTATGAATATTTATCAGAAAGCGAGAAAGCAGCAGAGGCTTGTAAAATAGCCCTTAAAGAAGCTGAAGCTTATAAAGAACAAAATAATGATTTTAATTCTTATATGACTTTAGCAACAATGTT